>JANMGF010000583.1:0-4086 GCA_031374535.1 Polyangium sp. (in: bacteria) | reverse complement strand
CGCCGCCGAGGACGGGTTCGAGGCGATCCTTGGCGCGGGCAAAGGCCGCTACCTCGATCACATCCCTTTCCCCGAAGGCGCCGACGTGCGCACCGTCGTGACGGATGGACGCGACGTCCCCGACCTCGCGCCTCATCTCGCGCGCGGCGTGGTCACCGTCGTCGACTTCTCGGCCACGTGGTGTGGCCCGTGCCGCAAGGTCGACGAGCACATGGTCAAGGTGCTCGGATCTCGGAAGGACGTGGCCTACAGGCGCCTCGACGTCGGGGACTGGGACACGCCGCTCGCGAAGCGTTATCTCGCGAACGTGTCCCAGCTCCCTTATATCGTGGTGTACGACAAGCGCGGCGTCGCGGTCGACCGCATCACCGGGCGGGATCTCGCGCGTCTCGACCGCGCGATTGGAACGGGCTCGGCGCCCTAGTCAGTATTGACCGAAGAGGTCCTGGATGCGTGATTCCAGGGCGACGGCGATCTTGTAGAGCGACGAGATCGAAGCGCTCGATTCGGCGCGCTCGATCTGCGACAGCAACGAAACGCTGAGCCCCGTACGGCGGGCCATCTGCTTCAGCGTCAGATCCTTCTCCTTGCGCAGGTTCCGGATCGTGTCGCCGATGACGCGGCGGAGCTGCTCCTCCGGCGTGCGCGCCAGGCCCTTCTTGCGCATCACGCGCGCGAGCACCTCGCGGAACTCGTCCACGTTGAAGGGCTTCTTGATGTAGTCGACGGCGTCGAGCTTCATCGACTGCACGGCGCTCTCCAGGTTCGGGAAGCCCGTGAAGATCACGACGGCGATGTCGCTATCGACCTTGCGGATCCGCTTCAGCACCTCGATGCCGTCGAGCTTGGGCATCATCAAATCGAGGATGATGAGATGATAACCGCCGGTGCGGACCTCTTCCTCGACGACCGCGGGGTCCACCAGGGTCTTCACCTGATACCCATCCCGCTCCAGCAACGTCTGCATGTAGTCGCAGATCGCGCGATCATCGTCGACAATCAGGATACGAACAGCCGGAAGCTCGATTGCCACCTTATCCTCCTATCGCGGCCACATCGACCGGGGCCCCCCCCGGAGTCGCCGCACGTTCGGCCCGGGGGGCCCTGGCACCCTCAGGCATCGTCTCGATTCCAGTAGCACTTTAACATGAGCCTGGCCGCTCCCGGATCAATTTTTTGCTTGCCTTTCAAGATTTTTCCTCTCCCCCGACGTCCCCGGCGGACGCGCGACCGCCCCGGGCGCCTCCCCTGCCCTCGAACTTCTTCACGCTGGGACTTGACAGACGCGCGCGCTTCGAGCATGGTCCGCGGCCGCGTCGAGGTGTGAAGCCCGCGGCGTACGGGGCGTAGCGCAGCCTGGTAGCGCACTCGGTTCGGGACCGAGGAGTCGGAGGTTCAAATCCTCTCGCCCCGACAGAACAGAAGCAGAGAACAATCCCCGGCGGGCGAGAGCCTCCCGGGGATTGTTTTTTTCTGCCCACTCCGCGTTCTCCAGTTCGGTACGCCGCATGCAGGCGGGCTCACCATCGGAGAGAACGCCGTGATCGTACACGTCAGAGCTTTATCGTCCTCGTTCGAGTACCCCGTGTGCTTCACGAGTGATGTTTTCTCGCCCATGAACCGGGATCTGCGCCACCTCATCGTCCGGCGCGAGCCCGAGGAGCGGCATCGCGTCGCGGCCATCGTGGACCGTGGTGCCCTTGCTGCGCAGCCCGAGCTGAATCTGCACATCGAGCGTTATGCGCGGTGCCACAACGATGCGCTGGATCTCGTGGCTCCACCCATCGTCCAGGGCGGGGGTGAAGGCATGAAGGACGACGCCTCTCTTCCGGCGCGCCTGCAGGCGTACTTCCACGCGCTCGAGCTCGATCGCCGATCCGTCTTGCTCGTCGTTGGCGGCGCCTCGCTCCTCGATCTCGTCGGCTTCGCGGCGTCCACCGTGCAGAGCGCGCCGCGCGTCGTCCGCGTGCCGACGACCACGCTCGCCCAGGCCGGACCAGCCGTCCTCCCGAAGAGCGCGATCAACGCCTTCGGCACGAAGGATTTTTTGTGCACGTTCCGCGCGCCCTACGCCGTCGTGTGTGATCGACGCTTCGTCGAGACGCAGAAGACCCGCGACAAAGTCTTCGGCCTCGTCCAGGCCGTCCGCGCCGCGCTGCTCTGGGACGAAGAGCTCTTCGGCTGGATCGTCGCGCACGCCAGCCGCCTCGCGTCCGGCGAACGTGACGCCGTCGCCGAGCTGCTCCAGCAGAGCGCCGCCCTGCACGCCGATTTCGCCGCCTCCACCGTCGACGAAGACGTCTACGGCCCCGAAGGCCCGCTCGCTTTGGGTGCCTGGGCGGCCGAACGCATCGAGCTGCACACCGAGCGCCGCATCCGCCAAGGCGAGGCTCTCGCGGTCGGCATCGCCCTCGACACGACGCTCGGCGCCCTGCACGGCACGAACACCGAAGGCGAACGCGAGGCGATCCATCGACTCCTCGAGCGCCTTGGGCTCCGTCTCTGGCACGACGCGCTCGGCAACGTCGACTCCGAGGGACGACTCCTCCTCCTCGACGGCCTCTCCGAGCGCGCCTCGGGCCGCGCCCCGCACGTGCCTTTGCTCCGGAACGGCATCGGCAACGGCGTCATGCCCCACGACCTCCGCGAAGACGTCTTGCGCGAAGCCATCACCCGCCTCGCCGTGCGGGATGCGCGCCGCGCGCATGCCTTCGCGCTTGCTTGAGCGCGCCTACTGCGTGCCTCCCGCCCATGCGACGGCTCGGTAGCCTTTCCCCGTACCTGGATGCGGATTGTGTTCGCCGTGCAGGGATCGGTACTCCTTCGGAACGGGGCTCACGGGCTCGGGCGGAGGGACCGGCGTTCGGACGGGGGGCAGCAGATGGAGTGGCTCGCGACTCGGAGAGTCGCCGAGCAGTTGTGTCCGCACAGCGCGACCGAGGATCTCTGCCAGCAGCGATGGCACAGCGTTCCCCACTTGCTTGTGGATAGCGCGGTAGCTCCCCCGAATGTGGACGTCATCGGGGAACGTCTGCAGTCGGCAGAGTTCGCGCATCGAGAGACGTCGGTTTGCCCAGTGGAACGGACCTGTCCCCGGCCCCGGCTGCGCCTGGATCGTCCACGAGGGCCGGTCCTTCGCAAGTTTGAGCAGAAACGACCAGAAGCGGCGGCGCCAACCGAACAGCGGCATCCCACCCCCGCGGTCCGTGTGCCAAAGATAGTTCTCCCCCTCGGGAATGGACGGAAACAGGCGCGCCCACTTTCCTGTCATTGCCAGATCCTCGTTCGGCCCCACCTCCACATCCCCGAGCGCGTCCCACGCCGTCCGGTACGGCGGTAGGGCAAGGAGGGAGGTCTGCTTGCCGTCATCGTTCCTCGGGGTATGGGTCGGCGACGGGAACGAGAAGGTATGCCCTTCGCGCGACGCCACCAGAAACAGCCGGTAGCGGAGCTGCGGGACGCCGAAGTCTGCCGCACACAGAACACGGAAGGATGGGGCGTAGTGGACCTTCTGCCGCCGATTGATCTGCTCGATCATGTCGAGCACGAGCGTCAAGCCCTCGTTTTTTTCCGTGTACGCGAGGCCCTCCACGTTCTCGAGCACGAGCGCTCGCGGTAGCGCTTCCTCGACGACACGCATGTACGCGTTGAGCGTTCCAGCTCGTGGATCCTCGAGCCGCTTGGTGTCGCCACGTGCCCAGTATCCCGACTTCGAGAACGGCTGACACGGAGGCCCACCGATCACGAGGGAAAGCTCGCCCCGCTTGGTGCGAGCCGCGTCGAGCATGTCGCTGGTCGGCACGTCGAAAATGCTCTTCTCGACGACCGGGAACTTTCGATTCGCCCGCAGCGTGTCGCAGCAATCGTGATCCATCTCGACTGCGACACCCGTGCGAAACCCTGCCGCCTCGAAGCCGTAGTCGAGCCCGCCGGCGCCGGAGTAGAGGCTGATGAGAACCGGTTTGCGGTCCATCGAGGCAGGTCGAGTACCATGCGGATCGCCGGGCGGGTAGTCCCGTCAGTCTGCCAGACAGAGGACCTGGTGTGCGTCGGCCGACCAACGTCCATCGATGCGCACATTGCTCG
>JANMGF010001165.1:0-4018 GCA_031374535.1 Polyangium sp. (in: bacteria) | reverse complement strand
CGAGCGCGCTCTCGATCTCGATCTTCCCCGTCAGCATCTTGTGCACCGGACACTTGTTCGCGATGTCGAAGAGCCGCGCCCGTTGCTCCTCCGTCAGCTCTCCCGCGAGCCGGATCGACCTCTTCGCGACGAACGCCCCCTCGCGCTTGTCGCCCACGACCTCCACCTCCACCGAGGCGAGCGGCCATCCCTTCCGGTCCGCGTAGAGCTTGATCGTCATCGACGTGCACGCGCCGAGCCCGGCGAGGACGAGCTCGAAAGGATCGGGCCCGCGATCGTCGCCTCCCATGTCCGTCGGCTCGTCGCCCGTGAGCTGATGGGGCCCGACGTGGATCGCCTGCCCGAACTTTCCTTCGCCCGTCTTGACCGTGACGCTTCGCATGTCCCTTCGTATCGCAGAATCCCGCTTTCGAGAAAGCGTCGTCTCGACGCGGGCGCCCTGCGTTACGCGGCGTGCTCGATCCCTACCGCGAGCGGCTCTCGTCTTCTTCGCGTGGATCGTTCTCGTCGCCGAGCACGGCCGCGCGTGTCACCTCTGGGTTGACGCTCGGGGCTTCGGGTCGCCTCACGGCGCCCTTCGCCCCGAACCCCGCCGCCGCGCGGAGCACACGAAAGATCGGGAGATCCGACCAGCGTGGGCGTGGATCGCCGAGCGGTACGTCGACCACGATCGTGTCGCCATCGTCGCTCCGGATGATGCCGCCCGCCTCGTCCAGGATCCGACGCATCGGCGCGTTCGAGGCGAGCACGGGCGCGCGGAAGGCACGGATGTCACGCTCGCGCGCTGCATGCGAGAGCGCGTCGAGCAGGATACGACCGAGTCCCTTGCCCTGGTACGCGTCGATCACCGTCACCGCGGCCTCGGCCACCTGGGGCTCCTCGGCGAGGCGCAAGAACCGCGCGACACCGACGCCGTCTTCCTCCTTCAAATCGAGCGAGTCCGCCGTCGCGACGATCGCCACGTGATCATTGCCGTCGACCTCCGTCAGGTACCGCGCCATCGACTCGCTCAGGACAGGCATGTCCGCGAGGAAACGACGAACCCTCGACTCGCGCGAGAGCTTGCCGAAGGCACGCACGAGGTGCTGGCGATCCTCGGGACGGATGCATCGCAGCCGTACGACCCTGCCGTCCTCGAGCGTCCGCGTCTCCTGATACCCCCCGTCGTAACGCACGCTCGAAGCATACCCCGCAGCACGGACGTTGGGGGAACGGCCGCCTTCGTCCGTGCAGAACGGCGCTTCCTTCGCGGAGCGCGCGCGGTTGTTCGAGGGGCGCGCGCGCCGTACCCTGAGACGTCATGCAGCGCTTCGAATACCTTTTGCGTTCGCACGATCTCGGCAGGCGCTTCGTGTGTTTCGCCGCGCCGCTCCTCCTCGCCCTGTCCGCGTGTACGCCGAAGGCCCCGGCCGAAGGCGAGAGCGCGACCACGCGATCACCGGCTGTCGTGGAGCCGGGCCTCATGCCTTCGGAGGCGAACGGCGCGGACTCCACGTGCGGGCGCGAGACCAACGTGCATGGCTCGGGCTTCGACGCCCGAGCGCGCGCGTGCCTCTGGGACGCGTGGCAGAACCAGAGCCCGGCGGGGCTCGTGATCACCATGCACACCGTGGAGGGCGACCCGATCACGTACACGTTGCGCGTGCGCTCCGGGCCCGTCGTGGACGTGGTCGAGGACAACCGCGACAGGTTCGGATCACGCGGCGTGTTTCGCTCGACGTGCAAGACACTGGAGAAGCGCGCGGGGACGGGAGAGCGCTTCGGCTTCGTGCTGCGCGGATGCGAGGGACACGCCGCCGAGATCGCGATTCCTTGACCCCCGCGTAGGGCCCGCCACGTACACACGCGCCCTCCCGAAATGATAGGGTTCGCGCCATGCAGCTTGCGGTGATTGGTACGGGATACGTCGGCCTCGTGGCCGGCGCCGGGTTCGCCGATTTCGGCAACGACGTGGCTTGCGTCGACGTCGACGAGGGCAAGATCGCGCGCCTCCTCCGTGGCGAGGTGCCGATCTACGAGCCCGGCCTCGACACGCTCATCGCCAAGAACACCAAGGCCGGACGTCTGACGTTCTCGACGGACGTGGCAGGCGCGATTCGAAGCGCCGAGGTCGTGTTCATCGCGGTCGGTACGCCCTCCGCGCCCGACGGATCCGCGGACCTCTCGGCCGTCTACGCCGTCGCCGAGACGATCGGCAAGAACATGAACGGCTTCAAGGTCGTGGCGACGAAAAGCACGGTGCCCGTCGGGACGGCCGATCAGGTCGAGGCGATCATCGGCCGTCACGCGACCGAGCCCTTCGGCGTCGCGTCGAACCCCGAGTTCTTGAAGGAAGGCGACGCGATCAGCGACTTCATGAAGCCCGATCGCGTGGTGATCGGCTCGAACAACACGCGCGCCCTCGAGGTGCTCCGGCACCTCTACGATCCGTTCGTACGCACGAGCGACCGCATCCACGCGATGGGCGCTCGCTCGGCGGAGCTCACGAAGTACGCGTCGAACGCGCTGCTCGCGACGCGTATCTCGTTCATGAACGATCTCGCGCTCCTCGCGGAGAAGCTCGGCGCGGACATCGATCGCGTGCGCAAGGCGGTCGGCGCCGATCCGCGCATCGGTCCGAAGTTCCTCTTCCCCGGCCCGGGCTTCGGCGGCTCGTGTTTCCCGAAGGACATCTCCGCGCTGATCCACACGGGCCGCGCGATGGGCCACGACCTCGAGGTGGTGCGCGCCGTCGAGGAGGTGAACCGGCGGCAGAAGCGGGTCCTCGGCGCGAAGATCCACCACCACTTCGACGGCTCGCTCGCGGGGCGCGTCGTGGCTGTCTGGGGCCTCGCGTTCAAGCCGCAGACGGACGACATCCGCGAGTCCCCCGCGCTCACGTTGATCGAGGATCTGCTCGCCGCGGGCGCGACGGTGCGCGCGCACGATCCGCAGGCCGTGGAGAACGTGCGTCCGCTCTTCGGCGATCGCGTCACCTTCAGCGACACGATGTACGCCGCGGCCGAGGGCGCCGACGCGCTCGCGCTCGTCACCGAGTGGCACGAGTACCGGAGGCCCGACTTTCACCGCATCAAGAAGCTGATGCGCACGCCGTCCCTCTTCGACGGCCGCAACATCTGGGACCCCGAGGAGCTGCGCTCGATCGGGTTCTGGTACACCGGGATCGGCCGAGGCTAGTCGCCGCCGCTACTTGCCGCCGCCGAAGCTCGGGCCGCCGATGAACACGCCGCCCCCGCCCCCGCCGCTCCCGCAATCGCTGAAGACGATGAGCAGGATGAACAGGAGGACCACGCCGATGATGATCATCGTGCCGCATCCGCTGCTGCATCCGCCGCCTTGACCCGACATGAGCGACGCGCCGGCCGGGGGCTTGATGCCGAAGGCCGTGCCGATGTCGCCGGCCGAGAGGCGCTCGCAGAACGAGTACGTCACCTCTTTGGGCGTCTGCTCGACGCTGACCTTGCCGCCGGAGCCCTCGTATTCGGTCGCCTGGACGGCCTCGCCGATCTCGACCTTCCAGTAGAACTCGCCGACGACGTACTCGGTCTCGGCGCGGACGCTTTGCTTCCAGTTGTAGTTCTGGGCGCGGTACATCGCGGCGCCGCCGGAGACGCCGACCTCACCCGGCGGGATGGGCGTGACGAGCCACCACGCGCCGTCCTCCTCCATCAACCACAGGTACCCAATGCGCGGCCCCGCATAGAGCAGGTACTCGCGCCACCGGTACCGCTCGCCCTCCACGGTGCAGCCGCGGATCGTGAAGCCGATGCAGATGACGCGATTGCCGCGGAGGTTGCCCTCGGCGCCGAGCGGGATGAACGGCTCGATCGGAGGCTTCGGCGCAGGGCCGAGCGCTCGCAACGCGCCCTGGTTCAGATCACTCGCCATGCCGCAGTAACGGCAGACGATACGTTCGGTTTGTCCCGGGGTGACGAGGGGCAGGTTGCCGCCGCAGCTCGGGCAGACGACGCTCGTGACCTCGGCCTTCGCGGCCTCCACGGGCGCGCCCGAGTCGAGC
>JANMGF010001113.1:0-10113 GCA_031374535.1 Polyangium sp. (in: bacteria) | reverse complement strand
GGGCATTTCATCTTGTTGTAGGGGATAGGCAAGAGCCAGAGGGTGGTCTCGGGCGCATGCGCGTCGAAAACGTAGAAGGGGGCGTCGTGGGGCCTTTCGATGTCGAGTTCCCGCGCCTTCCACAGAAACGTCCCGGAGTTCGAAACCGACCACCTCCCGACGTTCGCCGGGATCACCGGAGGGCGCGCGCATACGTGGATCTCGCGGTACGGAGGCCGCGGCGGAGCGCAGCCGGTGGCGAACGCCATTGCCATGAAAAAAAGCACGAGCCGCACCAAAGCCGAGCCCACGCCGCCCCGCAGACGGATCGATACCAACAAGCCCATGACGGACCCTTCCCTTCCGGCAGGCCACGCCCGGCCACCCCCGCGGCAGCGTGCGCGTGCCCGCGTTCTTCCTGGTCAATCGTTGTGCCGCGGGACCCGGTAGCCAGGCAAGCCGTTTATTGTGCGGGTCGGACGTACCCTGTCAGGGGGAAAGCCCGAGGGGAGGGCGCGCGTTGCCGGGCGGCGTCCCCCTCCGGCGTCCGACCCGAGGGAGAAACGTAGCGCCCGATGTCACCACGCCGGACTCCTCGCGAAGATAAGGGGTGAGGGCGCAAGGAACACGGACCGCCCTCGCCAAGCACGGTCGCTCATCACCCGCAGCCGGGGCGCCAACGCGCGCTCGGCCTGCGTCATGGCAACATGGCCAGGATCTTCGCGCGTTGCCCGCGCGGATCAAGCGCGCGCTCGCGCCTCGGCTCCGGGTGATGAGGACGTCTCGACCTCGATGGAGATTGCCCATGCTCGCCCTGCAAGATCGACCCACGCCTGCCCCGATGGGCGACGCAGACGATGAAAACACCACGCAGATATGGAAAGGCTCGCCGGTCCAAGTCGGCGGCGCCGGGATGGAGGGAGCTCGGGCGAGCATGCTGCCCGACGCCGCCGTCTCGGATCGACGAGCCCATTCCGAGCCACCCGCTCGCGATACGATCGTTGATCCACCTCGTTCGCGCTGGACGCGCCCCTGGATACGGATCCAGGAAGGGGCGCGGCGCTTCGCGGATGCAATGGCCCACGCGTTTTTCGGATCCGTGCGGCTATCCCAATGGCTCCCGCCGGTCCCGCCCATGCGATCGGTATCGATGACGCGGGTCTCCGTGGGCGTGATCCCGGATCAAGAATATGCCGAGCATATGCTGCTCTCCCTCGTGCGGGCGCCGGGCATGTATCAACGCGCGGCGGTGGAGGTGGCGTACTGCGCGCTCGCGGCCCGTCGCGCGGGCGAGGAGGCGTATACGGAGTTCCTCGTGCAGTTCACGCTGTCACGAATGGCGCCCGACAGGGAGGGAAGGATCACGACGGAGCGCCTGCGCGATCGGCTGTGTCACATGTCGTATGCGGGTGAGATTGCGCCGGCCCTGGTTCGGCTGGAAGCACGCGGGATCGTCGCGCTGGTCTTGCGGGAGCCGAAGGACGATCCGATGCGGGAGATCCTTCGCGAGGGGATCACGCACGTGGAGCTGCGGTCGCGGCCGTGAGGAGGAGCCCATGAAGAAAGAATCATTTCTGCAACCGGATTCGCGGGTCCGGACCGAGCTGGTCCTGGCCAGCGACGGGTCGATCTACGTTGACGTTGGTGACCACCGCCCTGCACGTTACGCGGGTCGGACGATCTTCGTCGCCTACGCACTCGAACCGGAGGAGGTCGAGCGGCACGGACGCGAAAGACTCTTGACGTGGGCGGCGCGCGCGCGGATTGCCATCGGCAGCGATGGGCGGATCTACCTGCCCGAGGCCGAAGTGGCCGAGGTCGACAAGCCCAAGCGTCGGATGTTTCGCGGCTTCGAGGCGAGCGCCGAAGAGAAGGCGCGCATCGTGGGGGAGATGCATCGGATGGCGTTCAACTTGACTGTGGGTCTCGGCAAGCGAGGTACCCATCGGAAGTGAGCGTTGGTCGACCCCTAACGCACGGGAAAGGTGCACGGTGGGTGCGACTGGTTCTCGTCGTGCTCGGATATGCCGCGTGTGCTGTCCTGCGGCCTAACTCCCCATCAGGGTGAGCAAGGCCAGCTCGCCGAAGTGCTCCCGCGCCAGGCGAGCGGCCAGCGCGTTCGCTGGCACGTCCCGCAAGAGCCGCGTTTGTCCCTCCAGCTGACCCACATCCACGAGCTCTTGCCCGAGCAAAACGAGCGCCGCGCGCAGCTCCGCCTCGAAGCCCGCGATGTCCCCCGCCGCTCGAAAGGCCTCGGCCGCCGCCGTGCGGAGATCGATCTCCCACGCGCCCACCCCGCCCGCGGCTTGCGCCTCCCCGAGCGCCACGCGCGAAAGCGCCTCGGCCTCGGATACGCGCCCCAGCCGCGAAAGAGCACGGATCTGCGTCGCGTTCAGCGACAGACGCCGTAACCCCATCCGATCGACGAGCCCGAGCCCCGCCAGAACCTCCGCGAGCGCCCCCTCGAGATCCCCCTCCGCGAGCGCGACCCGCGCCGCGATCCCCCGCGCGAACCCCACGTCGAACGCGCCGATCCCGCGCTCCTCGACCAGCGCGGTAACGAGCGCCCGCGCCTCCTCGCGTGCCTCCCGCGCCTCTTGCTCCGCGAGGAACCCCGCGAGCTGGATCCGCACCCCGATCTTCGTGAACGCGTCATCCAACGCGTTCGCCTGCGCCACGGCGTCCCGCAGGCGCGCCTCCGCCTCGTCGAGGACACCCAGCCCAGCGAGCGCCTCGCCCGCGCGCCCCGTGCAGAGCGCCTGCATGCGCGCGTCGCCCGCCTCCTCGAAGGCGCGCGTCGCGTCCTCGATCATCTCCAGCAGCAACATCGGCTCGTTCGTCGTGGCCCGACCGTACTCGAAGGCCGCGAGCCGCGCCCACCCGTGCGCGCTCGGATCCACCGCGCCCGTCCGCTCCAGCGTCTGGCGCATTCGAAGCAGCGCCTTGTACGAGTCCGTCCGATCGAGCCTCAAGGCCAGCAAACAAAGGAGCCGCCCGAGGCACTCCGCGTAGGCTCCTTGCGCCTCCGGATCCGGCGACAAACCCAACAGCTCGTCGAGGTACGACGGGAACGCCGAGGCCTGGATTCCGAGCCCCGTCAGCGTGCAGACGAGCCCGAGCACCCGGCAATGCCACGTCGATCCCGCCGGCAGGAGCGGCAACGCCTCGATCCCCATCCGACACGCCTCGGACCAGGCCTTGTTCCAGTAGAGAATGCAGCACGACATCCCCCGCAAGATCCCGAGCTCGGCCCCCTCCGCGCCGAGCTCCTCGGCCTTCGCCGCGTGGGTTCGGGTCCCCGCGAGGTCGTTCCGTTCGAACGCCTCACGCGCCGCCCGCACGTGCAGCACCCGCGCCCGTGGAAGGTCGCCCCCGCGTTGCCAGTGCTCGGCCAGCACCCGCGCGTCGTGCTCGCCCGCCGCCTCCAGGAACGCCGCCGCGCGCGCGTGCCCCAGCGAAAGCTCCTCCTCGCCGAGCAGCCCGTACGCCGCCTCCCGCACGAGCACGTGCCGGAAGCCGTACTCCACGTCTCCCGCGAGCCTGCTCGTGCGTTGTTTCTCCAGAAGCTCCGCCCGCACGAGCGCCGCGAGCGCCTGATCCACCTCGTCCTCGTGCCCCTGCTCGTCGAGCAACACGAACACGCCCCCGCGCCACGCCCTCACGCCGAAGATGCTCGCCGCGACCAGCGCTCGCCGTGCCTCCGGCGAGAGCCTCCCGAGGCGCGCTTGCAGCATCGCGAGCAACGTCGCCGGCCGTTCGCCCGGTTCGCCCGCGACCCGCGCGCGCACGAGCTCTTCCAGGAACAGCGGGTTCCCCGCGGCGCGCGTCGCGATGCGCCCCACGACCTCGTCGCTCTCCTCCGGACCGAGGGCAGCCCGCGCGAGCGCCTCCAGATCGCGACGCGCGAGCGGCGACAGGAACATCCGCTCGGCCCTGTCGCCCCACAGCCGCGGGTACACCTCCTCCACGTCCGGCCGCGCCAGCGCCAGCACGAAGAGCGGTTGATCCGAGAGCTCCACGAGCGCGCGTTCCACGAGACGTATCCCCAGCGGATCGCCGTGATGCACGTCCTCGAGCGCGAGCACCACCGGCCGCGACGCGCATTCCACGCGCAGAAAATCGAGGACCGCGCGCTCGATCTGCGCCCGCGCCAAGCGCCCGTCCACGAAGCCCGCCGCGGATTGCCGCTCGCTCGTCGTCCCGAGCTCTCGCGGCGCGTGTCCACGGAGCGCGTCCACGATCATCGCGTACGCCGACCCCGGCCCCAACGGCTCGCTTCGACCGACCAGGAACAGCGCCCCCTCGCCCGACTCCTCGAGCCGCGCGCGCATCTCCCCGAGGAGCCGCGACTTTCCCATCCCCGCCGGCGCCATCACCACCACCGCGCGCGCCAGCGGCTCCTCCCGCGCGGCCTCGAAGGCCCCGAGCAGCACCGCGAGCTCGCGCTTGCGACCCACGAACGGCATGGTTTTTCCGAGCAGCGGCCTCGCCTCCGCGCTCGGGCTCGCGGCTCGGGCGAGCAGGAGCCGCTGCCCTGCGCGGATCGTCTGGAACCGGCCTTCGAGCAGCCTCGCCGTGAGCACGTCGACGACCACCTCCCCGCGTGGCGCGTCCCCCTCGCGCAGCGCTTCCCCCGCGCGGTCCATCGCCTCGCCGATCGGCTGCTCGTTTCCCATGAGCCCGAGCCCCGTCGTCAGCGAGAGCGTCGCCCCTGGAAAACGTGCCTTCACCGCGAGCGCCGCGCGCGCCGCCGCCGCCGCTTGATCCATCGCGTCCCCGCCGAAACGAGCGAACGTCGCGATCACCGGCTCGCCTTGTCGGCCTTCCCGCACCCGCGCTCCCCGACGCGTGAATTTGCCCGCGACAGCCTCGCGTTCGTCCTGTTCGTCCCCCGCCCCCGGGCCCCCGTCGAGCTTCACCAGGAGCACGCTCAAGAGCTCCGACACGTCTCGCGCGAGCTTCGGCGAAAACGCCCCTTTTCGTGTCTCGTGCTCGAAGAGCGCGGGCAACTCGCCGAGCAGCGACGACGCGCTCGGGGGGCGTTTCTGCGGGTCTTTTTGCATCAAGCTCTGCACGAGCGCGGAGACGGGCGGTGGCACCCCCGGGCGCAACGAAAGCACGTCGGGCGCCGCCTCGCTGATGATCTTCGCCATCACCCCCACGGCGTCCGTCGCGACGAACGGCGGCCGCCCGGCCAGGCACTCGAACAGGATGCAACCGAGCGAAAACATGTCCGACGCTGGGCCGATCGGCTGCTCGCTCGCCACCTGCTCGGGCGACATGTACTCCGGTGTCCCGATCGACCTGCCCGTGGCCGTGATGCTCGTCGACGCGCCCATCGCCCGCGCGATCCCGAGGTCCACGATCGTCGCTTGATCGATGTCCCCGCCGCGCAGCAGCACGTTCGATGGTTTGAGGTCCCGGTGAACGATGCGGCGCTCGTGCAACGCGGCGAGCCCCTCGGTGATGCGACGCAAGAGCAAGAGCGCCTCGCTCGTGGGCAGGGGCCCGCGCGCGAGCCGCTTTGCGAGGTCCTCGCCCTCGAGCCATTGCATCGCGAGGAAGTGCCTTCCGTCCTCGCTCTGCCCGTGCGCCACGTACGAGACGACGCGCGGGTGACGGATCTCCGACAAAATGCGTGCTTCCCGTGCGAAGCGCTCCGTATCGAGGGACGTCGCGTCGGTATGCAGGAGCTTCAGCGCGACCTCTTCGCCCGACTCCTCGTCACGCGCCCGGTAGACTTCGCCCATGCCTCCACGGCCGGCGAGCGAACGGAGCAAAAACCGCCGCGCGACCAGAGCGAAGGGGGGCAGGGGCTTGATCCTCTGAACCATGCGCGTCCGCCCATTGGTTTCATACCCGCGCGCGCCTCATGTCAAGCGCTTCGCCGCAGCGCGTCGGCCTTTGAGGCTTGCGGGAGGGCCCAAGCTTTGAGAAATTTGCGGTCGTGCCCTGCCCCAAGCTCACCACCGAGCGCCTCGCGTTGATCCCCATGACGGTGAAGCTCGTCGAGGCCGTGTTCGACGGGCGCCGCGCCGAGACCGAGGCGATCCTCGGCGCGAAGATGCCGAGCGCCTGGCCTGGACGAGCGCTCGTCGAGCGTGCGTTCCTCGCGCGGATCGACGCGGTCCGCGCCGATCCCGAGTACCGGCTCTGGGGGGATCGTGTGGCCTTGCTTCGAGATCCGGACCCGCGGGTCATCGGCAGCGTGGTTTTCCATGGCGGACCCGACGCGGACGGCATCGTCGAGGTCGCGTACGGCATCGAGGAGGAATCGCAGCGCCAGGGGTTTGGCTTCGAGGCGGTCTCTGCGTCCGTGGCCTGGGCCCTCGCCGAGCCCCACGTGCGTGCTGTCCGTGCCTCGACGTTCACCTGGCACTTCGCGTCCCGCCGCATCCTCGAGAAGCTCGGCTTCCGCTTGATCGGCACGGAGGACGATCTCCTCGGCGAAATGCTCAAGTACGAGGTCGTCGACAGCGTATTCCGCCGCTCATCCTTTCGCTGATGCGCGCGTGCTGGTTTTCCTGGGGAACCTTCCTGTAAGCTCCCTCGGAGCGGAGCGTTCATGCCGGACGACATGGGAATCTCGCATCCGAGGCGCAGGTGGTTTGCAGCGGCCCTCGTTGCGTGGGGTATTTTTTCGGCGAGCCCGCGCCTCGTGTGGGCCCAGGAGGCCGCGCCGCCGCCTGTAGAAGAGCCGCCGCCCGTGGAAGAGCCGCCGCCCGTGGAAGAGCCGCCTCCGCCGCCTCCGCCGCCTCCGCCGTATGTGCCGCCGCCGCCGCCGTACGTGCCGCCTCCGCTGCCGCCCAAGCCGAACCGCTGGTACTTCCTGCAACCGGGCCTCTTCCCCGAGGCCGACCTCTTCGCGGGCATCATGCAGATCGGGCTCGCCACGCCGACCGCGAAGGAATTCTACGGCGGCGTACAACTGGGTTTGTTCGGCGCCACGGCCGAGAACTTCACGGGGGCCGCGCAGGTGGGCCTCGTGAACACCAACGTCGAGCGTGTCTTCCGCGGCGGCTTCGAGCTCACCCTCGGCAGAAACCTCGTCAAGGAGTTCTACGGCGGCGCGCAGATCGGCCTCTACCGCAACGTCGTCACCGATCTTTTCGTCGGCCTCGCGCAGGTCTCCGTCCTCCGCAACGACACGCGCCGCTTCGCCGGCCTCTTGCAGTTCGGCGGCCGCAACGGCGCCGAGGCGTTCATCGGCGGCATCCAGATCGGCGCCTACAACGTCATCGGCGGCGGGCTGCAATGGGGCGACGAATACGAACGCGGCGGCGGCGGGCGGGGTGGTGGATTCGTCGGCGCCTTGCAGATCGGCGCCTACAACAACATCGACAGAGGCAACTTTTACGGAATCGCCCAGGTCGGCGGCGTCAATGTGGTGGACGGCGGCGTCTTCCGCGGAATCGCCCAGGTAGGCCTGCTGAACGGCGTGGACGACGCATTCTACGGCGTCGGCCAGTTTGGCGTGGTCAACTTCATCGACGAGGACTTCTACGGCATTGGCCAGTTTGGCCTCGTGAACCTCGCCGACGACGGCATGTACGCCGTCCTTCAGGCTGGCGCCGCCAACGTCCTCATGGATGATGGCTTTCACGGATTCGCCCAGCTCGGCCTTGGGTCGTACGTCGAGGAGGATTTCCAGGGCGTCCTCCAGACGAGCGGCGTCTTCAATTACGTCGGCGGCGACTTCGGCGGCGTCCTCCAGCTCGGCGGCATCGCCAACTACGTCCGTGAGGACTTCCAGGGCGTCTTCCAGATCGGCGCCCTCAATGCCGTACGCGAGGAGTTTTACGGCGTCGCGCAGCTCGGCCTGGTCAACTTGACGGGGGACGACCATATCGGCGCGCAGCTCGGCTTCTTCAACAACGTCAAGGATCACATCCACGGCCTCCAGGCGGGCTTTTTCTCGCACGCCGAGGAGGTCACGGGCATGCAGATCGGCGCCGTCAATTTCTCCGAACGTAGCACCGGCGTCTCGATGGGCCTTTACAACCGCACGAAACACGTCCGCGGCCTCCAGATTGGCCTCATCAACCAGACCGATCGCCTCCGCGGCGTGCAGCTCGGCCTCATCAATCTCTCCAAGCAAGGCGGGCTTCCTTTCTTCCCCGTGATGAACCTCGGCTTCTGAGCCCCCGCCGGGGGTGACGCGGCGTTCCTTCCGTCCCGTATCCCCCTTTTTCTAGGAATTCATGTCTCGACGTCCGTTCTTTCTGGCCACGACGCTGGCCGCCCTCGCCACCACGTCCGCGCCGTCCCGCGCGCAGGACGCTGCTGCCAAGCAATACGTGGACGTCAAGATCGCCGAGCCGCCGAAGCAAGACGGGCTCGAGATCACCATGAAAAACGGCGCCACGTTTTCCCTCGTGGATACCCGTGACGTCGTGGGTGTCCAGCCCAATGGCTCCACGCTCACCGTCGGCCTCAAATTCGACGGCGTCGCGACCTACAGGAGATCCGGCCACGAATGGCGCACCATTCTCGGCATCAACGAGGCGCTCACGAAGACGCCCGCCCTCGAGGAGGCCGTCAAGAGCGCCGACGCCTTCACGGTCGAGAGCACCTACCTTTATTTCGTGCGCCCCTGGTTCGGCCCCTTCGCGCGCGTCACCCTCGGCACGCCCCTCTTCCGCGGCTTCGACGTGAGGCCCGTCGATACCACCTACAACATCAGCCGCGTCTCCGGCGCGAGCGAGACCATCACCTCGAGGCGCCTCACCCTGACCGAGCCTTTTCGTCCCCTCACGCTGAAGGAGACCATTGGCCCTTTCGCGCGCCCGTTCAGCGGCGATCGATTCAACCTGGAGACCCGCGTCGGCCTCGGCGGATTGCAGACCTTCGCCGACGGACAGCTCATCCTGAAGGATGACGCGGCCACCGAAGGCCAGATCGAGGTGCAGGAGCTCCGGGACGTCCTCCAGATCGGCGCCGAGGGGACCCTCGAGATGTGGGGCGCCCTCTACGAAAAGAAGGTCGCCTACAAGATCGGCGTCGGCGCATTGATCCCGGCCTGGAACAACGACGTGCCCGCGGCCGGACAGGCCGCGAGGAGCCCTCTCGCGCTCACCAACATCGATATCGGCGCGTCCATTTCCTTCAAGGTCGTCGAGTGGGCCACGCTCGATTACGAGGTCAAGCTCGTCCGCCAGCCCCAGCTCACCGAGCAGTGGCAGATACGTAACGGCATGATGCTCACCCTCGGCCTCGGCTACGAGAAGAAGCCCCCGAAGCCGCCCGCGCCCGCGAAACCTGCCCCTGCCGCTCCTGTCGCTGCTCCCGCTACGCCAGTCACGAAATGATCATGCATCGTTCCTGGCGGAAGACCGGCTAGAACGCCGGGCACGTCGCGTGCAAATCCTCGCTCGTACGGGCACATCTGCGAAGCAGGGGCCCATGATCGACGGGGGAAACGATTGAAATCCATCAAATACATCGTCCTCACCGCGGCGCTCCTCGCGTCAGCGTGCACGCCCGACGAGCCGGAAAGCCAACCCACGGGAGAATCTCTCCTCGACCCGCCCGCGGAGGGGTCGGGCCTGCAATACCGCATGACATCCACCGTCGCCCCGGGGGTCGAATCCTATGGTTGTCGCCTCTTCCAGGTGCCTCCCGAAGGCCTCGTCATCCGGGGGGAAGACGTCCAATTCGGTCGGGGCGGACATCACGTCCTCCTGTATCGCACGCCCTACCGTCAGATTCCGTCCCACGACGAGCAGGGGACCGTCCTCGATGCACAGAAGGTGCACGATTGCTCCGAGGGCGCGACGGCGCGCTGGAAGGTCGACGCCGTGCTCGGAGGCTCCGAGAGTTTCGGCAGCGTGGGAATGCTCCATCGATTGCCCGATGGCGTGGGTGTCGTCCTCGAGCCCTCCGCGGTGCTCGTCATGTCCACCCATTACCTCAACACGACGAGCGCTCCGCTCGAGGTCGACGCGCGCATCAACCTCCTCACCATGCCCCGCGAGGATCTTCAGGTCGAGGCCGGCCTGCTTTACATGGACAACCAAGCGATCAGCGTCCCGCCCCTCGGCGAGGCGTCGGCGCGTATGCGTTGTGCCGTACCGGCCGACCTTCAATTCGTGAGCCTGCAATCCCACATGCACGCGCGCGGCGCCTCGTTCGAGG
>JANMGF010001036.1:0-3253 GCA_031374535.1 Polyangium sp. (in: bacteria) | reverse complement strand
TATCAAGGAGGCCCACGAGTCCCTCCCGGATCTCAGCGCCGACGAGCTCCGTGACCTTCGTGTCCTGCCGCCGGGCAGCCCGCTCCTCGAAAATGCCACCTATCTCGATCTTCGCCATCGCGAGCGCGGCGAGATCAAAGGGCACGCAGGCATGTTCGCGGACGACGTGCACTGGTACGTCCTCAAGAAGGACGTCCCCTTCCAACTGTGGAACAAGCTGCTCGGCATCCGCCATGTCAAGCGGACGGGCACAGGGGGCTAGGGCGAGGAACAAAAGCGTCAGAGCCGTCGGGTCCGGCGAATGCAACGATCGCGGACGAGGAGGGCGATCGGCCCCCCGGAATCCAGGCGGACGAGCTCCGCCGCGGGGATGGAGTGTGCATGTCGGAAATGCAGGGAGCCGCCAAGCGGACGGAGGAGGGGTTTGCCTCGCTCGGGCTTTCGCCCCTGACGATGGCGGCCATCGAACAGCTCGGGTTCGAGCAGCCGACGCCCATTCAGACCCAGACGATCCCGCTGCTGCTCGAGGGGCGGGATCTCGTCGCCCAGGCGCAGACGGGCACGGGCAAGACGGCGGCGTACGGGCTGCCGCTCGTGGAGCTCGTGGACGCCGACGATATGCGTGTCCAGGCGCTCGTCCTCTGTCCCACCCGAGAGCTCGCCGTGCAGGTCTCGGAGGCCGTCTACACGTTCGGAAGGCTCCATCGCATCCGGGTATTGCCCATTTATGGCGGACAACCGATCGATCGTCAGATCCGCGTCCTCTCCGCCGGCACGCACATCGTCGCGGGCACGCCCGGGCGGCTGCTCGACCACATTCGCCGCGAGACGCTGGATCTCACGCACGTGCGTACGGTGATCCTCGACGAGGCCGACGAGATGCTGGCCATGGGGTTCATCGAGGACATCGAGACCATTCTGGGAAAACTGCCCCCGGAGCGGCAAACGGCCCTGTTCTCGGCCACCATGCCCGCGCCGATCGCGCGCCTCTCGAAGCGGTACCTGCGGGATCCGAGCCGGGTCACGATCGCCACCGAGACCCGCACCGTGCCCCTCATCCGCCAGTCGTTTTACCAGGTATGGCCGGCGCAGAAGATGGACGCGCTCTTCCGGGTCCTCGATATGGAGACGCCCGGCCCCACGATCATTTTTTGCAGCACGAAACGCGCGACGGACGAGGTCGCGGAGCACCTGCGCGGGCGCGGATGCCTCGCCGAGGGCCTGCACGGCGATCTGAACCAGCGGGATCGGGATCGGGTCCTGCGGCGCTTCAAGGAAGGGCGCGTCGAGCTGCTCGTGGCCACCGATGTCGCCGCGCGCGGGCTCGATATCGAGACCGTCACGCACGTCATCAATTACGACATCCCCACCGACGTCGAGTCCTATACCCACCGCATCGGGCGCACCGGGCGCGCCGGGCGCGAGGGGGACGCGATCACGCTCGTGACCCCGCGTGAGATCCGCCAGCTCAAGTACATCGAACGATCGACCCGCGCCACCATCCATGCCATGCACCTGCCGACGGACGCGGACCTCGCCCTTCGCCGGCAGGAGATCCTGAAGCAATCTGTCGTCGACATGATCGAGGGCGGCGAGCTCGAATCGTATCTCGGCGCGGTGGCGGACCTGGCGAAGACCTACGACGCCTCCCAGGTCGCCGCCGCCGCGCTGAAGCTCCTTTCGTCGCAGAATTCGGGCGACGGCGCCGCGACGCCCCCGGAGGCCTCGGCCGGCGCGCGCCCCGAGGGTGGAATGGCGCGGCTCATGCTCACGCTGGGTCGAAGGGAAGGGCTCCGGCCGAGTGATCTGGTCGGCGCAATCGCCAATGAAACGGGTTTGGCCGGGCGGGAGATCGGCGCGATCGACATCCTCGATCACGAATCGTTCGTGGAGGTGCCGGAGGCGCGGGCCGACGAGGTCGCGCAGGCCCTCATGCGCACGACGTTGCGGGGGCAAAAGGTAGAGGTCGAGAGGCTTGGGGCCATCGTCGAGAATCGACAATCCCCGGCGGAACCTCACGCGGCGCACCCGCGGCGCGCCGCCGCCCCGAGCCGCGCGGGGGCGACCCGCGTCGTGGTCATGGAGCGGAGCGCGCGTCCTTCGGTCAGGACCAGGCCGCCGCGGGGGGCGTGACGTTTCCCCGGTTCAGGGACAAACCGCGCCGCGCTCGCCGAGGCCGTACGTGATGAACTGGATCGGGTGGCTGCCGAGGAACGCCCCCGCCGGCAGCGCGTCCCACGTGACGCCGTCTGCGCTGCGATAAAACGCCTGCTTGTCGTACCATTGTTGCCAGCCGCCGTTGACGGCGACGTAGGTGCCCCCGTCGCCCCGGGTCACCGCGCCGATGTTCGGGCCCGCGCTCGTCGTCGTGGTGCCGTCGGCGTTTTTCCGGTGCACCTCGGTCTTCGTGGCCGTCCACGTGGCGCCGTCCGTGCTCGTGAACTTCATCGCGACGTAATTGGCGTCTTGCCCCCACGTGACGAATGCTTCGCCGTTCCAGAGCAGCCGCGCGCCCACCTCGCCGCCGATGTTCGACTCGGTCCACGTGTCGCCGCCGTCGAGCGAACGACAAGCGACGCCGGTGCCGCCGAGCACGACGATCGTGCCATTGCCATAGGCAAAACCGCCCGACCATTGGATGTCGCCGGCGCACGCGGCGGGCAGGGTGCTCGGACGGTCCCACGTCGCTCCGAGGTCCCGGCTCACGTTGAGATCGCTCCCCTCATTGCCGCCGAAGGCCAGCAGGAAGCGGCCTCCGTCGTGCGGCACGAAGCCGGTCCGGCGCACGTTCCATACCCCGGAATCCGGGTCTCCGCCCGGGGTCCACGCGGCGCCGAGGCCATCCGAGATCTGCGGCGGCCGTTCCCCCGCGAGAAAGACGCCGTTGCCGAAGACGATCCCTGCGAAGGTCTTGCCCTCCAGCGTCTTCTCCCAATCGACGCCATTCTTGCTGCGGCGAATCGAGCCGGGCGCGCCCCACCCGAACGTCGCCACGAAAGAACCATTGCCATAGGTGATCCCGCGCCCCGCGCCCGGATGGTGATCACAATCGAACGCGGGGCTCGAAAAGCAGAGGTACGCGTCGTCGTCGGAGCGATTGCCGACCCAGGTGTTTCCGTCGTCGCACGAGACGAGGGTCCGCCCCGCGTGCCCCTGCGCCACGAACATGGGGACGAGACCCGGATCGACGATCCCGCCGCCTTGCCCTCCTTGTCCTCCCTGTCCCCCTTGACCGCCTGCGCCGCCGCCGCCC
>JANMGF010000563.1:0-1690 GCA_031374535.1 Polyangium sp. (in: bacteria) | reverse complement strand
TGATGGCGCCGATGGTCGAGCTGTTGTCGACCGACATGAAGATGTCCATCGGACAAACCAGGCCCGAGAAGTTCGTGTCGCAGGTCGTCCAGATCCGGTACACGCCGCTTTCGTAGTACTCGACGAACACCCCCACGCCTTCGCCCGGCACCGCGTCGAGCGCGACGTTGGTCTCGATGCTCATCTGCATCGGCTGTTCGGTGGGATTGCCGTTGTCGATGATCACCCTGTCGTCATCGTCGTCGTCGACGATGATGCAACCCGCCAAGCCGACGCAGGCTGCGAGCCCGAGAACTGCCGGCCACATCGCCAGTGAACCAAGCTTCACGTTGCGTAGAAAAGAAGGCATCGGATGTGCTCCTGTTCGTCAGTTTGGCAAGAGAAGAGCCATGATCCGCGCGGGCGCGGAGCTCACCGCCGCCGGGGCGACGGGGAGAAGGAACGGGACGGCGAGGCCGAAGGCCGCGACGGCGAAGCGGAAGGCCGCGACGGCGAGGTGGAAGGCCGCGACGGCGAGACCGAAGGTCGCGACGTCGAGGTGGAAGGCCGCGACGTCGAGGTGGAAGGCCGCGAGGTTTTCGTCGTCGTGTTGCCCTGCTTCGAGGGCGAAACCGCGGGGCGCGACGGCGAGGCGCTCGGCGAACGCGTCTCGGGCGACGACGCGGACACGTCGGCACGGCCCCCGCGGGCCTCACGCGGGCTGACCTGAGCGCCGCGCGGGCTGCGATCGGCCTGGACGCCACGACCCGCGGCCTGCGCCCCCGGAGCCCGCGAGACCGGCGGAGAGGCCGTGAGGCCACGCGCCGAAGCCGGCATCGACTTCGCTTGCGCCGTCGTGCTGCGACGCGAATAAGCGACCGCGCGCGCGTCGGGAGCGGCCCGTTTTTCCGGGGCAGCCGACGCGGGGACCTTGGCGTCCGCGAGCGAGGGCGAAGCGGGGCGATACGCACGCGCATTCGCGCCGCCCGAGCCCCCTGCCGTCGGCTGCGAGGCGCGATACGGCCTCGAATGCGCGCCGATGCGTCGAACGATGTCGCGATCGCGCACGACATACGTGTGAACGCTGCGGTGGAAGACGTAACTCGTCGGGCAGAAGACGTATGCGGACGAGGGCGTCACCCAGACGTTCACTGCGGAGCCGCCGAACCAGTACCAGGACGGCGCCATGGGGGCCCAGCCGAGGTAGCCGTAATCCGTCGTGCGCCAGTTGACCCAGGCCGGCGCGTACACGCGGCCCGGGATCCAGCCCCAGCCGCGACCGCCGATCCAGGTCCAGCGACCGTAGTGGAAGGGGATGTAGCCCCAGTCGTAATCGCTGACCCACATCCAGTCGCCGTTGTCGTCGAGCTCCCAGTGGCCCGCCGTCTGGTAAGGCGCGAAATCGGCGCCCACGACGGTGGAACTCGGGACCCAGACGGTGCCGTACGTGGCGTCGTCCATCCACGTGCCGTGCTGCGCGAGGGGCTCGCGGAAGTCATTGAGCGCAGCTGGATCCGTGTCGAGGTACTCGTCGCTCGTCACGGTGACGCTGACCTGCGCGTCGACGGCTTGCGTGGGCTGGAAACCCTCGGCTTTCGGGGCATCGGTAGCCTCGTCCGTGTCGCTCGCCCACCCTTGCGGCAGCGGGGCGGGTGTATCCGCTTGGACTGCCAGAGGTGTGAACGAAACGGCGGCTGCGAGGAGCGCGAGG
>JANMGF010000962.1:0-3184 GCA_031374535.1 Polyangium sp. (in: bacteria) | reverse complement strand
TCCCCGCCTGCCTCGCCGACCACGCCCCCGCCCAAGTCCGACTTGCCGCGGACCTCGCCGACCACGCCCGCCGGCAAGTCCGACCTCCTCGCGTGCCTCGTCGACCACGCACGCCTGCAAGTCCGACCTCCTCGCGTGCCTCGTCGACCACGCACGCGGGTGAACTTACGTTGTGTTGATATGTAGGTGCGGGACCCCCCCATCCCGCAGGCGACCTCAGCCCGGCGGCTTGACCCCGAGCTGCCAGAACAGGAACGAGTAGACGTCCGTCGCCTCCTCGATCCGCTTCGAGATCGGTTTCCCCGCCCCGTGCCCGGCCTTGCCCTCGACCCGCAACAGAATAGGTTTGTCCCCACCCGCCTCGGTCTGGAGCAGCGCCGCCATCTTTCGCGCATGCAGCGGATCGACCCGGCTATCACCCTCCGCCGTGGCAAAAAGCACCGCGGGGTAGGGCGTGCCCGGCTTCACGTTGTGGTACGGCGAATAGGCCCGGAGCCATTCGAATTGCTTCGGATCCTCGGCCGAACCGTATTCAGGGATCCACAGCTTGGCGATCAGGAATTTGTGGTACCGGATCATGTCGAGGAGCGGCACCGCGCATACCGCCGCGCGGAAGAGATCCGGCCGCTGCGTGATCGCCGCCCCGACGAGCAGGCCCCCATTCGAGCCGCCCATCACCGCGAGCCGCTCGGACGTGGTCACCTTGTCGGCGACGAGCTTCTCCGCCACCGCATACAGATCGTCGAACACGTTCTGCTTCGAATCGAGCATCCCCGCGCGATGCCACGCCTCGCCATACTCGCCGCCGCCACGCAGGTTCGCCACCGCGACCACGCCGCCCTGCTCCAGCATCACATACCGTGATCCCGCGAAGGCAGGCATCTGCGCGATGTTGAAGCCGCCATACCCCGTGAGCAGCGCCGGCGCCTTGCCGTCCCGCGCCACACCCTTCTTGTGCACGAGGAAATACGGGACGACCGTCCCGTCCTTCGAGCGCGCCTTCTCCTGCGTCACCACGAACTGCGACGCGTCGACCGGCGGCTTGATCTCGGCCCACGTGGAGATTTTCTCCGTCTTCAGATCAAAACGCAGGATCGCGCCCGGCACCGCGAACGAGGTGAAACCGACGAACGCCTCGTGCCCGTCCCACTCGCCGCTCGCGCCGCCCGTCGTGCCGATCGCCGGAAGCGTGATCTCGCCGAGGAGCTCACCCGTGGCCGAGAAACGTTTCACCACCGAGTGCGCGTCGACGATGTACGTCGCGAAGATCTGCCCGCCGATCGAGGTCGCCCCGTCAAGCACGTCCTTCGTCGCCGGGAGGATCTTCTTCCAGTGCTCGCGGCCGGGCTTCTGCGGATCGACGCGGTAGAGCTCGTACGTCGGCGCGCCGTCGTTCGTACGCACGAGGAGCGAGTCGTCGTACGCGACGACGTCGTAGATCGCGTCTTCCTTCGGCACCGCGATCGGGACGAACTTCGCCTTCGGACCGGCCTTCCGATCGAGCAAGTACGCCTCGCGACGGCTCCAGCCCATGTGGACACCCACGACGAGCCAGCGGCCGTTCGGCGAGAGGTCCACGCTCGGCGAGTCGGTCATCGCGCGGCCCTCGCCAAAGACGATTTCGTCCTTCTCCGAGGCCCGGCCGATCTGGTGCAGGAAGATCTTGCGGTGGTAAAACTCTTCCCCCGCAGGCACGTCGCCCTTCTTCGGGAAACGCGAGTAATAGAAGGACTTGCCGTCGGGCAGCCACGCGACGGAGGCGTACCGCGCGCGCGGGATGACCTCGGTCTCGGGGAGATCGTTCCCGGTCTCGACGTCCATCACGTAGAGCGTGCTTTGCTCGTCGCCGCCCGAGGAGAGGCCGTACGCGAGCTTCCTCCCGTCCATCGACGGCATCCAGAAGTCGAGCGAGACGAGCCCGTCCTTGCCCCGCGTGTTCGGATCCACGAGCTTCCGATCCGCGCCGTCCACGCCGTCACGCACGTAGAGCGCGGGTTGATCCTCGGAAGGAGCCTGGCGCGTGGAGAAGTAGCGGCCTTTGCCCTTCTTCGAGGCGTAGACCGCGGGCGTGCCGACGTACCCGATCCGCAGGAGCGACTCGATGCGCGTAGAGAGCGCGGCGCGCCCCGGCAGCTCGGCGAGGGCCTTTTCCGTGCGCTCGTTCTGCGCCGCTTGCCACGCCTTCACGTCGGCGCTGTCGCCGTCCTCGAGCCAGCGGTAGGGATCGTGGATCTCCCTGCCGTGAAGGGTCTCGACGACGTCCTCGCGTTTCGTGGGCACGGGCGGCGTGCGGCGCGCGGGCGCGGGCGCGGGCGCGGCGAGCGCGCTTCCAGAGGCCAGCGGCGGGCCGGAGGGCGCAGGCGGGGTGACGTCGGCGGGCGGAGGGGCGTTGTTTCCAGAACAGGCCATGGAGACGAGCATGACGGGCAGGAGCAGGACGCTCCCGCGACGTGGGTGGGAAGAAGGTGGTTTCGGGAGGCTCACGGGGCCGCATCTTGCGCTGCGCGGGCGCACGGGGGAAGGGCTTCAATTCCGGCCCGGGATCACGTAACTCAGGAGAAGACATGAACCGAACCCTCGACGTCGCCTCCTCGCTCGCCCTAACCCTGGCGCGCCTCGGCGGGGGATTACGTTCCGGTCATCGCGGTGAGCGGCCCGAGAAGCTGCTCGAGCGGAGGACGTACGAAATCCGCTGACGATCCCGACAGGACCGGCGAGCCGAAGGAGCCCCTGATCGGGCCGAAATCGACGCTTTACCTGGTCGTCTCGTTCCGCCATCCGGACGGGCTCGAAGGCGCCTTCGACATCGAGGGCTACGAGAGGAAGCTCCTCGCGCGCGGCGACTTCAAGCCGAAGAAGATCGACGATCCAGCGCTCCTGCCGCACCTCAACATCCACGTGCGCGACGGCCGGCTGCTCCGCGCGTACGAGCCGACGGGCAGGCTGGCGAACCTCTTCGATCCACGATCGACGTGGCTGTTCGAGCGCGCGCCGAAGAAGGGCGGCAAGCAGGAGGGGATGCCCTGCAAGATCACCACGCCGCCGCGCATCTTCGTGGTCGAGACGGGGTACGTCTTCGTCGTGCTCGGCATCAAGCCGACGACCCTCACGCTGACGGCGATCCAGGATCTCTACGCGGCCGTCGTGCGCCGCGGCATGACGCACTTCCTGCCCGAGAGCATGC
>JANMGF010000913.1:0-4660 GCA_031374535.1 Polyangium sp. (in: bacteria) | reverse complement strand
TGTCGGCCACGCCGTCGCAGTCGTTGTCCTGCCCGTCGCAGACCTCGGTCGTGGGACACTGCAAGGGGTTGCCGCACTTGTTCTGGTTCTCGTCGACGCCGCCCTTGCAGTTGTTGTCGACGTTGTCGCAGATCTCTTTCGGATCGTAACAAAGCCAGTTGGCCGGCTGCGTCGACTGCAGGTCGGTCGTACACGGCAGGAGCGCCTCGTTGCCGTCGGGATCCCCCGCCGTGATCGACGCGAGGTAGTTGTTGAGGCACGTCGTGCGTTGCGCGGACGTCGACCACGCACAGCATGCCTTCGCCGGGGCCCCCTTGTTGCAGTAGTGGTTGTAGCCCTCGTCCGTGCAGCCGTTGCAGTTGTCGTCGCCGTTGTTGCAGACCTCGGGCTTCGCCGCGGTGCTGACGATCGACGCGAGCGCCTTGGCGAGCGAGACCTCGTCGTTCGCCGTGTACGACGTGCCCGTGCCGCCGGCCGCGGCGACCGCGTTGGTCTTGGCCGCAGAGCCGCCGGCGAAGTTGACGACGTAGACCGGGACCTTCCAGTTCTTGCCCCCGATCGTGATGCCGTTCTGGAAGAGATCCTGCGCCGCCGCGATCGGGGCCGTCGTGTCGTTGCCGCCGGGCGTGTCACAGGTCTCGTCACCGTCGGTCAACAGGATGACGTTGACGCTACGACACGGCCGATCCTGCAAGTTCATCGGCGTCGCCTGCCCGTAGGCCAGGCCGGTCGCGCAGTAGTTCGAGTTGCTCCAGGACTGGGTCCAGCCCGCGCGCAAGTACTGCGCGACGGTGCGGATCGAGCCAGCGATCGGCGTCGCCCCGTCCGCGAAGAGCTCCTTGTTGTCGTTGCAGAGCCCGTCGAACCACTGGAGCAATTCCGGCACGTTCGACGCGGGCGCAGCGGGCCCCCACCAGGGATCCGCGGGCAAGGGCACGACGATGTTGCCGCCGTTCCGCCACGTGCCTTCGAGGAAGTTCGGCGCCGCGGGTCCGGTTCCGTTGCCCGTCGTGCAGGCTGGGTTATTGCCGCAGCGGCTCGCCCCGTTCGTGAAATCGGTGATGGTGCAGCCGTAGTTGTCGGGGTTGCAGATACCCCCGTTCGGCACACCGCAATCACTCTGGCAGATCCCACCCGCGCCGAACGTGCAGGCCGACATGACGCCGGCGTAGGTCGCGAGCCCGAAGTTCACCTCGCCGGCAAACGCTTGCACCGTTTGCCGGAGCGCGCATTTCGCGTCGTTGAGCCGGCTCGGGACCAGGCCGCAGGAGTTCTCCTTGTATCCCGCATCGGCCGAGTTGCACTCACGCGTCACCATCCCATCCGCGGGAGGCGGCGTCGTACACGTGGTCATCGAGCCCGACGTGTCGGCGATGATCATGAAGTACGGCCGCGAGGGCGCGGGCCAGTCCGCGGGGTTGAAGGAGAGGCACGCGGCGGCCTCCTGAGCGCCCGCCGGAGGGGCGAACGCAGCGGCCGCCGCGACTCCTGCGAGCACGGCAAACGAGGTGAGGATCCCTTTCGAGGGCTGCCGGAACAAAGCCATGGGTAGCTCCGAGGGGGGCACGCGAACACGCGCCCATTCCACACGCGCCTTTCATCGAAGATCTCGATGTGGGCGTGCTTCGTGGATCAGGATCTCAGAGCCACCGCCGCGCCACAAGCCCCTCGAAGGCGTGGGCCTTCCCCTCCACCACCCACGCGTCCTCCGCGAGCGACGGACGGTGAACGAAGGACGGATTGCGGGGGCGCGTCGGCGCGCGCGCCCTGGATTCGAGCCCAGGGCGCGTGGCCTCCTGCTCGTTTCAGGGCTTGACAGAAAGGAGGAAAGCGTCATCTCCGGCGGCCGTCACCGGGCCGAGCCCGAAATCGACCGTCCCGCCGAAGCTACCGGTGAGCACCGCGTTGCCGCTCACGGCATCAAAGACGAGCGCTTGCGGCGACTGCACCGCGGGCCCGCCGTACGACCGTCCCCAGACGAGGCAACCGTCCGTCGCGGCGAACCGGCCGAGGAACATGTCGAACCCTTCGGCGCTCATGATCGGTCCACCGCCGAGATCCAGGGCGCCCGTGAACGCCCCCGCGAGCAGCACGTCCCCGTTCGGCGCGAAGGCCACGCCGTCGGCGCGCTGGAAGGTCGGATCGCCGAACCCGAGCGTGTACGTGTGCGCGCCCGACGCGGAGAGCAACGTGACGAACGCGTCGTCGACGTCGATGTTCGAGAGCGGATCGCCGCCGAGATCAAACGTGCCCTGGAACTGCCCGGCCAGGGCCACCGTGCCCGTCGACGTCACCGCGACCGCGTTCGCCGACGCCTTGCCCGTCCCGTTGCTCGTCTTCGCCCAGAGCTGCGTGCCCTGCCCGTCGAGCTTCGCGACGAACGCGCTCGGGTTGCCCGTCGCCGTGATCGACCCGCCGCCGAAATCGATCGAGCCTGCCGCGTCTCCCGCGACGTACACGTTGCCCGACCCGTCGACCGCCAGGCTACGCGCCTGCTGATCGGCCTCGTTGCCGTACCGCTTGCTCCAGAGGTGTTGCCCGCCCGTGTTGAACTTGGCGACGAACACGTCGAAGGCCGATCCCGTCGCCGTCAGGACGCCGCCGCCAAAGTCGACCTGCTGCTGGAAGTACCCGGAGATCACGACGTTGCCCACGGAGTCGACCGCGAGCGCGCGCGCGTACTGGATGTTCGAATCGCCGAACTTCTTGCTCCACAGGTGCGTGCCGTCGGGCGAAAACTTCGCGAGGAAGACGTCCTGGAAGAAGTTCGTGTCGCTCGTCAGGTTCGTGCCGCCGAAGTTCACCGTGCCGATGAAGATGCCCGTCACGTAGACGTTCCCGTCGGCGTCGGCGGCGATGCCCGTGGCGCTCTGGTTCTGTCCATCGCCGAAACGTTTGGCCCAGATCGCCTGGCCCGAGGGCGCGAGCTTCGCGAGGAAGGCGTCCTCCTGGCCTCCGCTCGTGAGCGTCACACCGCCGAGGACCATCGCGCCCTTGAAGGCGCCCGCGAGCAGGAGGTTGCCCGCCTTGTCGGCCGACACGGACACGCCGCTCTGCCCCTGCGCGTCGCCGTATGCCGCGGCAAACGCCGTGGTTCCGCCGTTGGGATCGGGCGCGTCGCACTTCGGCCCCGCGTCCACGCCGCCCCCGGACGAGCTCGACGAGGAGCTCGAGCTCGATACGCTCGTCACGAAGTCCTGCAGCCCGTCGCCGCCCTGGCCTCCGGTGGCGCCGGCGCCGCCTGTGCCGCCTGTGCCGCCCGCGCCGCTCCCCCCGTCGCCGCATGCGCCGGAGAGGGCCACGAGGGCCCCGGCGCAGACGAACGAGGCGAGCACGGGGATCGTGCCGAAGAGCCTACGAGCGCCCGAAGACGCGGCCTGAGTGGTCGAAGAATGCGCGCGACGTGTCCGCATGAAGCCAATCCTCCCGGGAATGGAATTCCGCAGACACGTTGATATCAACGCAACGGGCGCGCGCGAAGCCCGGATCTCAACCGAGGAGCGCCTTGGCGATGACCAGGCGCTGGATCTGGCTCGTGCCCTCGTAGATCTGCAGGACCTTGGCGTCGCGCATGAGCTTCTCGACGGGGTACTCCTTCACGTACCCGTTGCCGCCAAAGACCTGGACCGCGTCGACCGCGGTCTTCATCGCGCTGTCGGCGCCGTAGGCCTTGGCGAAGCTCGAGACGATGGGATCCCGCACGCCGTGGTCGAGGTTCCACGCGGCCTTCTGGTAAAGCAGGCGCGTCCCCTCCACGCGGATGGCCATCTCGGCGATCATCCACTGCACGAGCTGGTGGTTCGCGATGGCCGTGCCGAAGGTCTTGCGCTCCTTCGCGTACGCCACGCACTCCTCGAGGCAACGACGCATGAGCCCGGTCGCGCCCGCGCCGATGTCGGGCCGCGTCTGGTTGAACGTCTCCATCGCGAGCTTGAAGCCCTTGCCCTCCGGCGCGAGCAGGTTCTCCTTCGGGACCACCACGTCATCGAGGAAGATCTGCGCCGTGTCGCTGGCGCGCTGGCCGAGTTTGTCCTCCTTCTTGCCCACGCGGAGCCCGGGGGACTCGCGATCCACGATGAAGGCCGCGATGCCCTTGTGCCGAAGGTCGGGGTTGCTCGTCGCGAAGATCACGTAGAAATGCGCGTAACTCGCGTTCGTGATCCAGCACTTCTGCCCGTTGAGCACGTAGTCGTCGCCGTGCTTGGCGAAGCGCGTCTTCAGGCCGGCCACGTCGCTGCCCGCGTCGGGCTCGCTCGTCGCGTAACTCGCCATCACCGGCTCGTTCACGAGCAGGCCGAAGTACTTCTTCTTCTGCTCCTCGGTGCCGCCAAGCTTGATCGGCGTCAGCGCCAGGCCGTTGGCGAGCAGGCTCGTCTGGATGCCCGTGCACCCGTACGCGAGCTCCTCCGTGATGATCGCGTTCTCGAGCTCGCCCATGCCCGAACCGCCGTACTCGGCCGGGACCGTGGGGTTGACGAGGCCGATCTCCCACGCCTCGCGGAAGACATCCATCGGGAAGCGCGACTCGTGGTCACACGCAGCCGCGATCGGCGTGATCCGCTCTTTCGTGAACCGGCGGGCGGTCTCGAGAACGCGATCATCACGGAGGAGCTCGCGTACGGGTGCACGGGCATCCAGACGAGCCTGCTCGCCAACGGCC
>JANMGF010000911.1:0-2979 GCA_031374535.1 Polyangium sp. (in: bacteria) | reverse complement strand
GCTCGAGATCATGAGTTTCGTGTCACCGAAGTGGGTGCCGCAGCTCGCGGATGCCGAGGAGCTCGCGCGGGACATGCGCGCGCCCGAGGGCGTGACGTTCAGCGCGCTTTGCCCGAACGCCAAGGGCCTGGAGCGCGCGCTCGCCACGGGGCTCGGCGAGATCGCGGTCTTCATGAGCGCGAGCGAGACGCACAACCAGAAGAACGTGAACAAGTCGATCGACCGCACGCTGGGCGTGTTCTCGGAGATCGTGCCGCCGGCGATCGAGGCCGGCCTGCGCGTGCGAGGGTACGTCTCGACGGTCTGGGGTTGTCCGTACGAGGGGCCGGTGTCCGCCGAGCGGAGCGTGCAGATCACGAAGAAGCTCCTCGAGCTCGGCTGTTATCAGGTCTCGCTCGGCGACACGATCGGCGTGGGGACGCCGAAGCAGACGCGCGACATCGTGCTCCGTTGCCTCGACGCGATGCGGGTAAACGAGTTCGCGCTGCACCTGCACGACACGCGCGGCACGGCGCTCGCGAACATCTTGGTGGGCCTCGAGCTCGGGGTGCGTGACCTGGACGCGTCCGTCGCGGGGCTCGGAGGTTGTCCCTACGCGCCGGGTGCCGCGGGCAACGTGGCGACCGAGGATCTCGTGTTCATGTTGCACGGGATGGGGATCGAGACGGGGATCGATCTCGACAAGTTGATCGAGGCCGGCAACGTCGCCGAGCGTGTGCTCGGGCGGCCGCTGCCGGGCAAGGTGCACAAGGCCGGCGCCTTCCGCAGGCGACAGACCTGATCCTTCAGGGGACGATGCAGCCGAGGCGCGTGAAGAAGACGTGCTGGTCGCCTTCGCGGTCGTCGCGGAAGAGGATGCCGACGTTGCCGTCGGGGCCGAAGGTCGCGATCGGATAGATGCTGTCACGCTTGGCAAACGTGACGCGTTGCTCGGCGCCGGACGGGGCGAGATCCTGGTTCAGCATCAAGGCGTAGAGCTCGTAGCCGTCGTTCTGATCCCGATCGTCGGCGTAGACGAGCAGGACCCGGTCGCCGAGCGGCCTGAGGCTCGGGTATCGCGAGCGGAAGGAGCCGGGCTGCGTGAGGGCCTTCGGCGAGACGAGCACGTTGCCGTCCTCGTCGACGACGGCGCCGTAGATCGCCTTGGGGTTCGCCGTCTTGTCGAACCAGGCGAGGACGTACCGATCCTTGTTCCAGACGACCGTGGGATACACGGAGTCGGTCGTGCCGTCCGTGAGCGTGACGGCCTCCGAGCGGGGCGTGAGATCCTGGTTGAAGACCTGGAACTGGACGAAGTGCTGGAGCGCGTCGCCAGGCGCCCATCCGACGCCGATCGACGAGAGACCGGCCGCCATCTGCGGCGCCTCGTTGCCCACGTTGAAGGCCTGCGTGAGCTTGACGTTGCCCCCGATGGGCGCGCCGTCGATCGAGATCCGCTGCGCGTAGAGATCGAAGATGCCCTCGCGTTCGTCCTGCCAGGCGACGATGAACTCGGCGCCGGTCCACCCGAGCGAGACGTTCACCGAGAAGCCGTCCGCGAAGGAGAGGCGCGTGTCGGGCAGGACCTTGGCCCCGCTCTCGTCGAGCAGCGTGAAGTAAACCTCGTAGTCGCCGCTGCGACGATCCTGCCACGCGATGCCGTACCGATCGCCGATCCACACCATCGGGCCGCCCGCGTTGTCGCCGTTCTGGAAGACGATGGGCGACTCGGGGCCGAGCGGGAGGCCGGTCGACGCGAGCATCGAGAGCCGCATCGAAAAGCCGTCGAGCGTCGAGGTGTAGGCGGCCGCGTAGGACGTGCCGCTCCACGCGAGGCCGCCCGGGCCCGAAGGCGAGGCTCCGTCGCTCGACAGACGGATGGGCTCGTTCAGCAGCGGGATGTACGTGGCGCCGTCGTCGACGATGCCGTTGCAGTCGTTGTCGACGCCGTCGCAGACCTCGGTGCCGCCCGGATACGCGAGCTCGCTTTTGTCGTCGCAGTCGTCGCCGCATGCGCCGGGATCACCCGGATTCGTGCCGGGCCGCGGGCCGCGGAAGCCGTCGCCGTCGTTGTCGCGCGTGGCGATCTCGTAGGAGCACAAACCAGTTTTGGGGGTGCACGTGTCGTCGGTGCAGGGATCGTTGTCGTCGCAGTCGACCGGCGGCAGCTCCTTGCAGAGGCCACCGTTCCGCGAGACGCCCGCCTCCGCGCCCGCCGCGAGATCGCAGTAGACGGGCTCGCAGAGGTTCTTCGCGCCCGGACAATCCGCGTCCACGAAGCAAGGCGGCTGGGGCGGGCCGGCGTCGAGCGGCGTACGCGCGCCGCAGCCGCCCGCGGCGATCGACGAGACCACGAAGGCGCCCGAGAGCGCGGCGATCGAGAGCCCGACGAGGCCACGGGCGCCGCGCGTTTTCTGCAAACGCTTCACAGGCATCCGCCGAACCCTTCGACGTCGATGGGCTCGCACACGAGCCCCGACGGGCATCCGTCGTTGCCGTTGATCGGACAGAGCTGCACGCACTGGGTGCCCGAGCCGGTCACGACGCAGGCAAACCCAGCCGCGCACCAGGCGCCGCTGCTCCCGCCGCAAGGCTCGCCCTGCACGTTGGTGCCGGCAGGCGCGCAGAACGCGCCGTAGATCTCCTGGCCGCAAGGTTCGTCCGGGTATGAGACGAAGATGAAGCACCCCTCGCCGGGGAAACAGCCGCCGTTCAGCTGATCGAAGGGATCACACTGGAAGTCCTGGATCGGCGGCGGCGTCGAAGGACAACCCGGGTCGACGTACTCGTCGAACGCATCCTTGCCCGCGTCCCAGACGGGGCCCGTCGAGGTGCTGCTCGACGTGTCCCCACCCTCGCCACCGCCCCCGCCGGCGCCCTCCTGCTCCTCGACGATCGTACTGCCGCACCCGCCGAGGCCCACGGCAGGGAAGAGGAGACCAAGCGCGGCGGCCATCAAGAAAAGCCGCTTATGCATGCCGGAAGCGTACCCGAATTTCG
>JANMGF010000875.1:0-5296 GCA_031374535.1 Polyangium sp. (in: bacteria) | reverse complement strand
TCGGTGTCCCGGTGGGGACCTCGCCGGAGCAGGCGAAAAGGGGGGCCGCAAGCGCGAGGAGAACGATGGATTTGAATGCGGACATGGGCTTTCCCTCCCGGGGGGTGAGAAAAAAAGGACGCTACGGACGCTACACGAAAGCAAGTCGTCGGCCATCCGGGCATGGCTGCCCGACGGGCGGTCCTTTCCGGGGTTCGGGCGTCCGAGAGGGCGCGCGCCTGGCATCGAGCTGCTATGGTCGCCCACGGAGGATTTTGTCGATGGCTGGCAACAAGCAGTGCGGAGAGCACACCGAGCTCGCGTCGAACAGCGCTGTGCGCGTGACGCGGTGCACGTGCGGCACGGTTCACGTCACCATGCTTCAAAACGGGGTGACGGTGCGCATGTCGGCCGACGCCCTTCGGAACACCTGGGCGGGGGTGAAGACGGCGATCGATCGCATGGACGAGCCCGTACCGAGCTTCGGCAGCTCGATCATCAACTGATCATCAACTGATCGTCGGCGGGTCGTCGCGAACGTAGGGGAGGGGGACGCGCGAGGGAAACGCGGGGGAGGCCATCCTCCCCCGTGCGTGTGGCGCAAACGTCAGCCGCGCTCTTCGAGCGAGATGTAGTTGCGCTCGGTCTCGCCGGTGTAGATCTGGCGCGGTCGGCCGATCTTCGTCGACGTGTTCTCGTTCTGCTCTTTCCAGTGCGCGATCCAGCCGGGGAGACGGCCGAGCGCGAACATGACGGTGAACATGTTCGTGGGGAAGCCGAGCGCCCGGTAGATGATGCCGCTGTAGAAGTCGACGTTCGGGTAGAGCTTGCGCTCGACGAAGTACGGGTCGCTGAGCGCCGCCTCTTCGAGCTTGCGGGCGATGTCGAGCAGCGGGTCCTTGATGCCGAGCTTGGCGAGGACCTTGTCCGCGGCGCCCTTGATGAGGCGCGCGCGCGGGTCGTAGTTCTTGTAAACGCGGTGGCCGAAGCCCATCAGGCGGAAGCCCGAGGTCTTGTCCTTCGCGAGCTTGACGAACTTCGAGACGTCGCCGCCGTCCTTGCGGATCTCCTCAAGCATCTCGACGACCTCCTGGTTGGCGCCGCCGTGGAGCGGGCCCCAGAGGGCACAGATGCCCGCGGCGATCGAGGCGAACATGTTCGCCTTCGCGCTGCCCACGAGCCTGACCGTCGACGTCGAGCAGTTCTGCTCGTGGTCGGCGTGCAGGATGAGCAGGAGGTTCACGACCTTCACGATGTCCTCGTCGATCTCGTACGGCTCCGCCGGGACCGAGAACATCATGTTGAGGAAGTTCGCGCAGTACGAGAGCGAGTTCTGCGGGTAGACGAAGGGCTGGCCGATCGACTTCTTGTACGAGAAGGACGCGATCGTGCGGACCTTCGAGAGAAGGCGCGCGATCGTGATGTCGACCATCTCCTTGTTGTCGGCGTTGATCGCCTCGGGATAGAAGCTCGAGAGCGAACACACCATCGACGACAGGATCGCCATCGGGTGCGCCGTCGAGGGGTAGCCCTCGAAGAAGTGCTTCATGTCCTCGTGGATCAGCGAATGCCGGGTGAGGAGCGTGGAGAAACGCGAGAGCTCGGCCCGACTCGGGAGCTGCCCGTAGATCAGGAGGTACGCGACCTCCACGAACGTGGACTTCTCGCCGAGCTGGTCGATCGGGATACCCCGATACCGCAGGATGCCCTGCTCTCCGTCGATGAAACAGATCGAGCTCGACGTGGACGCGGTGTTCACGAACGCCGGGTCGAGCACCACATGACCGGTCTTTGCGCGGAGCGTCGAGATATCGATGCCCTTCTCGTTCTCCGACCCGGTCACGATCGGAAGCTCGATCGTTTGCTCCTGGCCACCATTCCTGAGCGTGAGCTTGGCTGTCTCCTGCACGCGTCCTCCTTTCACCACACCCGCCGCAGCGGCGGCATAAGTACCACGGCTCCCAGACATAAGCCGAGCGGAACCACGCTGGAACCCTCCAGAAGGGCCGAAATTCCCCCGCGAGGCAGAAAACCCAGGATCTTGCGCCGTGGAACGTCGGTTCGGCCACCAAAACTTCTTCGATCGCGGTGGGTCGAGCGGGCAAACCGTGCGGTGGGCAGGGAAAAGTTTGGTAGGAACACGAGGATGGCGCTCGAGCCGATGGTCCGGGGCAAGCTCGCTTCTCACCCCGAGGCGACGACGTTCGCGGACGAGGTCCTGCGGGTTCATCGGCGGTACGCGACGGAGATCGTGCAGGCGTATGCGCTCTGTCCGTTCGTGCGAGACGTGGACGTCGCGTTCGGCAGGTTCTGCGTGATGCTCGACCGAGAGCCAGAACTCGACGCGACGCGCGAGGCCGTGGTCGAGGCAAAAAGCAACGTGCTCCACGTCGTGTTTCCCCTCGCGCTTCCGCCATCGAACGTGTTCGAGCGGTTCGCATCGACGTTGCTCGCCAGATTGCAAGGGCATTTCGACGAGGCCCCGGTGATGGCGGCGTTTCACCCGGCGCTCGTCGGTGATCGCGACGCGCCGCATCGGCTCATCGGGCTCCTGCGACGCGCGCCCGACCCGTTCGTCCAGTTCATTCCAGCCGGTGTGCACGAGGGCGGCACGGTGTTCGCGAGCTCGCTCGAGGCGTTCGAGGAGAGCGCCGTCGACCGCTCGGAGCAGACCTTTCAGAAGTTACGGGGTGAGCCGATCGAAGCGTTGCTCGCGCGGGCCGAGGAGATCCGCGCGGATCGGGATCGGGCGTATGCGCGGTTTCCGGCGCTGACGGGCTGATGGGCCCGGGCGGACAAAAAGCAAACGGGCCGCGCGCCGGCTTCGCTAGGCGAAAACCGGCGGTCCGCGACCCGTTGCCCCGTCCCGTATGGGTCGGGAATCCGGCTCAACCCATCGCGTCTTTGACCGCCTTGATCGGGCGGGCGCGGACCGACTTGCTCGCCGGCTTGGCCGGGAACGTCATCGGCTGCTTGTTGAAGGGGTTCACGCCCTCACGCGCCTTCGTGGCGGGCTTCTTCACGACGCGGAACTTGGCGAAGCCGGGCACGGTGAAGACGCCGGCCTTCTTGAGCTCGCGGTAAGCGATCTGCGCGAGGTTGTCGAGGACGAGCTTGACCTGCTTGCGCGTGACCTCGCCGCCGACCTCTTCCGCAACCGCGTTGAGAAGCGCGCTCTTGCTGATCGAGGCCGCCTTCTTCGTCTCCGTCTTCTTCCCAGCCATGTGTTTCCTCCGAGGTAAATAGCCCTCTCGCGGCCCAAACAACCACAAGGACCGCCCTAGGTCCAGCGGGGAATCGTCGTTCGGAGCGACAAAAATAGGCGATTCGGAGCGTCCCCCGCCCTTCGAGCCGAGGGAGGGGGCCCTCGTCGCTCGGCCGCAGAGGCTCGAAAGAGGCCGGTTTTTTGGGCAAAACGCGCGATCTTCCGGCAGAACCCGCCGCACATGGGGCGGAGGATCGCGGCGCGGTGGGAGGTCCGGGTACCACGAAACCCTCGGATCCCGAAGGGTCGGCGCAGATCCGGGGCGCCACGCGTGGCGGGCCGTCGTGTGTGTCCGTGTGCGGCCGATGGCCCCAAAAAACCCACGAGACAGGGCTTCCGGTGATGTTCGCGCGCGGACAAACCGCCGGACGATCAGCGCGCGTGGCTGTCGCGGTGTGGCGAACGTCGTGATTCGGGCTCTGCGGGCTCGTCGTGATCGACGCCCCAGCGCCGCGTCGGCGCGATGCCGAGCACGGTGAGGGCCTCGTTTGCCTGCGTGAACTCGAGGACGTCGCCGACGCTGACGTCGATCGTGCGGTTCGGGCCGTCGATGAAGATCTTCCCGTCGGCGATCTTGCTGCGCACCACGAGCGGCACGCCGGGCGGGATCAACGCGTGGCGCAGCCGGTATCGCTCGCCGTGCGGGGTGTAGGGCTCACGCACGACGAGCTGCAATCGTTTGGAGGTCAAAGCAATGACCCGACCGCCCGCGGAGCGCTGCGCGGCGGTGGAGCCGGCTGCGGGGCCGATCCAGAAGCCGCTCGACTTTTGCTCCTCCTCGATGTCGCCGAGGCGGACGATGTACCGCGACGTGGCGGCGGGCGAGGCGTGGCAGAAGAGCGCGTCGTTCAGCACGCGCGCCGCGACGACGCGGCCGTTCACGCAGACCTGCATCCGCGTGAGCACGGCGCGGCGAAGCTCGCTGCGGAGCGCGCGTCCGATGGCAGAGGTGGCCTCGCCGCGGCGCGCGCCGCAGAAGAAGCCCACCGAGTACTCGGGGGCGCTGTTGATGCCGAGGATGGGGACGTCGGCGACGGAGTGCGAGGCGCTGAGGAGCGTGCCGTCGCCGCCGACGGTGATCACGAGGTCGAGCCCGCGGGCGTCGAACTCGTCGCCGACGCTGCCGATGAAGGCGACGTCCACGCCGAGCACGGAGAGCGCGGCTTCGACTTCGCGCACCGTGGCTTCGTGATCCTCGTGCGCGGCGCGTAGCTGCGCGACGGCGGGGTCCCGGGCGGCGAGCAGGCGCTTGATGCGCCCGTTCTTGCGCTCCTCGACCTGCACGCGGTACGCCGAGCGTTTGATGATGAGCGCGACCCGGGGGTTTGGGGCGGAGGACGCCGTGAGGCGATCCGAAGCCCCCAGCGTCGACCCAAGTCGCGAAGCGGCGTTGCGCTTCACCCTTCGATCTCCGCGAGGCGGCGCAAACCGAGCTCGGTCTTTTCGTCTTCGATGAGCCCGCTTCGCATGTGCGCGAGGGCCTCGTCGAGGGGCAGGGCGCAAATCGTGGCCTTGCGCTCGAGCACCGATCCGTCCTCGGGCGGAGCGACGCGGCGCGACGGGTCCACGGCCACGTGGAAGAAGAAGTGCCGCTCGCCGCACATGCCGGGGGCGGGGAACGACGAGGGGCCGAGCGGCGCGAGCGAGCGCGGATCGACCTCGAAGCCGAGCTCTTCGTGAAGCTCGCGCGCGGCCGAACGCAAAAGGCCCTCGGGGCTTCGTTCGTCGAGCTCGACGAGGCCGGCGGGCAGCTCCCAGAGGTTGCCGAGGTCGTCGCGCTCGGGGACGGGCGAGGTCGCGCGGTCGCGCAGGGCGACGGGGGGACGCAACGCCGAGCGCAGGTAGACGTGACGCGTGCCTTGTTCGTCCTTGAAGTGCGCGGCCATCACCACGGCGTCGAGCCGCTCGCGCTCCACGATATCGTAGGTGAAAGGCTCGCTCAGCTCGCCGTCCGGGAAGTGGGCGCGGAGAAGGACGCGCTGGACGTGCAGGAAGGCGGGCGAGCTCGGTTCTGCTTCCTGTTCCTGCGCGAGCAAGATGCGTGGCAAGGGG
>JANMGF010000874.1:0-7207 GCA_031374535.1 Polyangium sp. (in: bacteria) | reverse complement strand
TCGCCGCCTGGATCCCGAGCGCGACGAGCTTCGACCGCACGATGAAATGCGCGGCCTGGGTCGCCTTCCCGATGTCCCGCGCCATCTCGGTGAGCCGTGCGCGCGCGCGCGACTCGTAATCGGTCATCTCCTCCCAGTCGTGAAACCCGACGATCCCGCCGTCCTCGGCCACGATCCTGCGCGCCGTCGCCTCGATCGCCGCCGCCCCTTGATCGTCGAGGTAACCTATCACCCGCGTCACATACACGCGCCGCGCGGGGCGCCACATCTTCACCGTTGCCCGCGCCGTCGTCTTGATCTCGGCCCTATCCGCAGGCAAAAGCTCCATCCCGCACGAGTACCCCGCGCCCCGCAGCGCGTCAACGCAACGCAGACGTATCTCGTGTCGGAATCTTGCCGCAACGGAAAAGAATCGCCCCACGAAGAACGCGCGCGCAGGACCCCGGGTTGGTTGTCACTTTGGCAACCTCCTCGAACTTCATTCGCCGGAATGTCGCGCGTGTGGCCGAGAGGATCGTTTCTCCCGGCGAAACCCGCTGGATTTTCGCCTGGCACCGAACTTGATATCCCGGTGCTCCATGTCGTCGCCCGAGCCCTACCGCACCCCCACTTGCCCCACTTGCTCGGCCCCGCACGCCGAGCAAGCGCGCATCTGCCTGCTCTGCGAGGAGCCTTTTTCCCCTACCGATCCTGGCATCGAAGCTTGCGACCCCTGCCTGCGCAAGGCTTGCCGTGTCGTGCAACGCGCCCCTGAAAAATCCGCCCCGCGCCGCATGAAATTCATGCGCTGGCTTCCGCCGGCGCTCGCCGTGCTGGCCATCAATTACCTCTCGTTCATCACGCTCGTCTTCGCCAGCACCGCGCGCCGCCTCACCGACATGCAAACGGTGACGCAATCGCGACGCTCGGAGCGCGTTTCGAAGCACGAGGACCCGCTCCGCACGCGCCGCGACAATCCTCCCGTGCAAGAGGCCCGGACGCCCGCCCCGCCCCCGCCGCGCGACGAACCTGCTTTCTCCTTCGATGCGAGCGTCCCCGTCCTCCCGAGTGTCCTCGCCGCGCTCCGCCCGGAGGTGCACGACCCCGACGCACTCCTCGCGCGTGTTTTACGGCTCCGCGAGGCCGGCCTCGACATCTTCCTCGTGCGCACGAATCTCGGTCGCGACCTCTTCGACGGCATCACCGACCGCCGCGCGCGCATCACCCCCGTCGTCCAGAACGGCAAGACCGTCGGCCTGCGTTTGTCCTCCCACCGCGGCCCTTCCTCGATCGAAGCGCTCGCGGGCATGTTGCCGGGCGACGTCCTCCTCTCCATCAATGGATTCGACGTGAACAGCCCCGATCAGGCGCTCCGGGCTTATGCGATCTCCGAGAAACATGGCGCCGCGATCCTCGAGCTCCTCCGCAATGGCCGCCGTGTCGTGCTCGACGTCCGCTTCCCGAAGTGACCCTCGGCGCGCGGCCGACGTACCACGAAAGCCTGGAATCGCCGTCCGGCTTTTGGTAGACGTTCTTCATGGCGATCCCCCGAACTCCCTCGATCGCGCCCTTGGCCTTGCTGGCGCTCGCCTGCGGCTGCGGCGGCGCAGAGGTCCAAACACCGATCAAAGGCCCGGCGGAGTCTTCCGTCGAGGCTCCCAGCAAAAACGCCGCCCCCGCGAAAACGGACGACGCCCCTCCGCCCAAACCCGCCGAGGAGACCCGGACGGAACCCACCCGGGACAAACCCGCCGAGACCGAGGTCGCGGAGGCTCCGAAGGCGCCCTCGATCTCGTGTGAGCCCAAGGCGGGCGCGGCGGCGAGCGGGCCCAAAAAGAAGCTCGAGATCAGCGTGGATCGGTCTCGCGTCGACCTCGAAGGTCACCGGCTCGAGGTGAAGCTCACGCGTGCGGCCTGCAAGGTCGAGCTTCAGGTGATCGGCGAATCTGGCAAGATCCTCGCGAACGCGGCGAAGTCCTTCGACGGCGCGACGCCCGGCACCGTGCTCACCGTCGACTGGAGCCCCATCCGCGCCGAGACGGTTTCGCGCATCGAGGTCTGGGGTCACGACACCGAGGGCAACTACGTGGGTGTCGCGATCACGCCCTGGAACGTGACGATCGATCACGAGGAGGTCAATTTCGAGACCGCCTCCGACAAGATCCGCGACTCCGAGGTGCCGAAGCTCGAGGCGAGCCTCGAAAAGGTGCAGGGCATTCTGCTGAAATACAAGGATCTGAAGGGCATTTCGCTCTTCATCGCGGGCCACACCGACACGGTGGGCAGCCCCGAGGCCAACCTGAGCCTCTCGCGCAAGCGTGCCCGCGCGATCGCCGCATGGTTCCGCGGCCGTGGCCTCAAGATCCCGGTCGCGTGGGAGGGATTCGGCGAGTACAGCCCGCTCATGAAGACGGGTGACGAGGTCGCCGAGGCCAAGAACCGCCGCGTCGATTACATCCTGGCCCTCGACCCGCCGCGCGTACCCCAGGGCTCGGCGAGCTTCGGCTGGAAGGGCCTCTGAGGCACTCTCAGCGCTCCGCTTCGATCCCCACGCCCCACATCTCGCTGCCGTCTCCGCCGTGCAACGAAACGCGGATCCGCCCGCTTTTGCCGTCCACGGAGAGCATCCCGAACGATTGTTTGCCCTCCGCGGGCCCTTGATTCGGCGGATCCCCGATCTTCCGATTCTGGAACTTCACCTCCGGCCCGAACGTCTCGTCGAGCGGAGCCGGCCCGAACGTCCCCGCGTGCAAGGGCCCCGCGACGAACTCCCAGAACGGATCGAACCTCGAAACCCGTGCCCGTGACGGGTCGTACTGGTGTGCCGCTGCGTAATGCACGTCCGCCGTGATCCACAGGACGTTCCGGATCCGTTTTTCCTGCATGAACGACAGGAGCGAAGCAATCTCGATCTCGCGTCCGAGCGGCCCCCCTTCCCCATTGGCGACCCCCTCCTGCCCCGCCGCTCCATCCGGGATCAAAAGCCCGATCGGCTGATCACACGCCACGATCTTCCACGTCGCCGTAGACCGCAGGAGCGCCTCCCGGAGCCACGCACATTGCGCCTCCCCGAGCACCGTGCTCGGCTCCTTTTCCTCGCGGTTTGGACCGTTCGGAGCGCGGAAGCTCCGTGCATCGAGCACGAAAACATCGACATGCGGCCCGTACGCGAGCACCCGATGGATGGGCCCCGGCCGCATCGGCGCATACTCCATCATGGCCCGCTTCGCGTGTTCGGCGAGGACCGACGCCCGCCGCTCACGATACCGCGGATCCTCGATGATCTGCCCCGGGAACCAGTTGTTGCGCACCTCGTGATCGTCCCATTGTACGATCGTGGGGATGGCCGCGTGCAGGCGCCGCACGTGCTCGTCGAGAAAATTGTACCCGAAGTTCCCCCGAAACTCCTCCAGCGTCTCGGCGACCTTCGATTTCGCCGGCGTCACGAGGTTCTTCCAGATCGTACCATCGGGCAGCTTCATCTCCTCGGGCAGCGGATTGTCCGCGTAGATCCGGTCCCCCGAATGAATGAACAGATCCGGCGCGAGGCGCGAGATCGACGCATACGTCTTCATCCCACCCCGGGCGACATCGATCCCGAACCCTTGCCCTGCCGTATCCCCCGACCAGACGATCCGCACGTCCTCCCCTGGCCCCGGCGGCGCTCGCAGCGAACCGAGCGCCGGCTCGCTCCGCGCGCGCCCCGCGTCCTCCGCCTCGAAGACCACGCGATAATGAATCCGCCTCCCTGCCGGCAGCCCCGTGAGCTCCACGCGCGCCGTGAAATCGTTCTCCGCCGTCGCGAGTGGCCCCTCCAATCGACGCGCGTCGCGGAGTCCTTCCTCGGTCCCCCATTCCACGAAGAGCCGCGCCGCTCGATCCGTCTTGCTCCAGAGCACGACCCCCGAGGCCGTCGGATCCCCGGTCTGGACGCCATAAGGAAGGACCGGCCGCGCCGCCTCGGGCGTGACGACGCCGGGGGAGCCGCACTTGCGTGTGCAGGAGGAAAGAGCGAGCGCGGAGAGGGATCCGACGAGGAAATCGCGTCGGGGGAGGAGGAGCGGGCGAGGCGGGGTGGTCATGGTGGAGGTTTCGCGAGATTTACCCGAGACGCGGGGCTCCATGCTACCATTCGGCCATGGGCAACGCCCCCGGTGTATAGCGAGAGGGCTGATGGTCGTCCTGCGGCCCCCCCAAGCCCTCGCCTTCGCGCTCGCCCTTTGCGTTTCCTGCGCCGAGCCTCGCCGCCCCGACGAAACGGCGACGGCCGCCTCCGCGCCCGCTACTGCCTCCGCTACCGCCCCCCGCGTGCGCGTGGGCATCGACGTGCTCGAAACGCGTGGCTTCGACGTCCTCGCAGGCCGCAAGATCGGCCTCATCACCAACCTTACGGGCAAGGACGCGCGCGGCGAGCGCACGATCGACGTCCTCGCGGCCTCGAAATCGTTCCATCTCGTCGCCCTCTTCAGCCCCGAACACGGCCTCGGCGCCGACAAGGACGCCCTCGTCCCCAGCGGCAAGGACACCCGCACGGGTTTGCCCATCCACAGCCTCTACCGCGCGGATCGCCGCCCGACACCGAGAGCACCCACGCCGGCGCGCCTTGCGAGGGCGTCGCGCTCGAGGTCGTGGACCCTGCGCGGATCGAGCCCGTGCGTGTAGGCCTGGCGATTGCGGTCGTTTTGCGCAGGCTCCATCCCCAGGACTGGAAGCCCGCCGGTGTCCTCACCTTGCTCGGAAATGTCCGGGTCCACGAGGCCCTCGTCCGCGGCGACGACGTGCCGCGCCTCGTCGCGCTCTACGAGCAGGATCTTGCGGCATTTGCGGAGCGGCGAAGGCCGTACCTCCTGTATCCCGAGGTCGGCGGGGACAATCGGTAGGACATTTTTCGTCCTCGCGATGGTCGGACATTGTTCATCACGGCATAAGGTGAAAAACCGTGACGGACGGAGGTTCCGTGTTATGATCTGGGAACAACACGGACGACGCGCCGGCCATGGGCCAGGGCGCCGTCGAGGACCGAAGGAGCAACCGAATGGACAAGGTCTCGCTGACGTACTTCGTCGATTTCGTGCTGAAGTCCGGGACGCCCAAGCTCACGGGCGTGCGTGAGTACAAGGAGCGCAAGGACGAGCTCAGCACGGACTTTTACCGTCCGATCCGGCAGGCGATCGTGGAGATGCACCGGCTCGGCCTTCCGGCGTCCACGCTGGAAGACGTCGTGCGCGCGGAGGACGACGAGAAGCGGCAGAAACATTATCCGCTCGTCGTCGCGGGATATCGCTCTTTCCTCGCCGAGGGCCCGATGAATTTCTTCGAGCCGCCCCGCGAGGGCCTCTCGCTCGGCGCGCTCGAGCTCGACGTGAACCCGGAGCTCGGGCTCGTGATCTCGGGCAAACCGCACCTGATCAAGCTGTACTTCCGCAGCGAGCCGCTCACGCCCCGCCGCACGGCCGTGGTCCTCGCGCTCCTCTCGCGTGGCCTATGCCAGAGCCATCCGGAATACGTGCCCGCCGTGCTCGACGTGCGGAATGGCAAGCTCCACACCTCGGCGAATACGAGCTCCCGCATCGACATCCTGCTGCGCGGCGAAGCGGCCGCGTTCGCCTCGATGTACAGCTCGGTCTGACGATCCACGCGCCCCGTCCGTGATTCGCCCCTCGACATGCGGGCCGAAGCTCTGCGACAATGCCGGCCTTCATGCGACGCACGACCTCCCCTCGCACGCCCGCGATCCTCCCCGCCGCCCTTTGCCTCTCGCTTTTCGCCGCGTGTAGCAAAGATCCCCCGCCTCCCGCGCCCGCGGCCCCGAGCGCCACGCCCGCCGCCCAGGCACCGACCCCGAGCGCCGCCGCGCCGGAAACGAGCGCCGCGCCCGCGGCCACGCCCGAAACGAGCGCCAGAGCCGAGCCGCCCAAAAACATCGTCCGCTCGAGCCGCCCCACGCCCATCGAATGGTGCCAGGCGCCGATGGCCAAGCTCGGCTGGGAGGGCCACGACGAGGGGGATCTCGTCTCGGCGTGCAGGATGATCGAGGTCCGCGAGTGGGTGATGATCGGCTGCCCCGAGAATGGCCGACGCGACAACGGCAAGCACCTCGGCACCTACGAGCGCGCGCTCCCCGGCGGCGGAAGCATGGCGACCGACGACGAGCTGTACGGGGCCAACATCGAGACCTCCGATGCCGTGGTCATCTCGCTCCGCCCGGGAACGAAAGCAAAACCGGCCTTCACCTACCGGCCACAGCAGCACCCGGAGTGGATCAAGGACGAATCGTTCACCTTCGAGCTCCCTGAAAACGCGAGTGGCCTCGAAGACCGGCTCTTCAATGGCGGCTCGTGGCCCTCCTTCGAGGCGCGCGACACGTCCCGTTGCGAGGAAATGGCCGCCGCGGCGAAGATCGAGGCCGCGGCGAAGGCCGAGGAGGACGCGAAAGCGAGGGCCGAGGAGGACGCGAAGATCCTCGCCGACGTCGAGGGTCAAGCGGCCGCGCCCGCAGACGAGGCGTTCGTCGCCGAAAAAAAAGAGGTGCTCGTCACGGGCTCGGGCGCCGTCGGATGCAAGACCAAGATCCTGGAGAGCTGGTTCTGGATGCGTTGCGAGGGCAAGGTGAAGATCACCGGCCTCGATATCGAGCGGGGTCGAAGGCAAACCCAGACGAAAGCGAGCGCCGAGGAAGGCTTGGGCAAGCTGCTCGTGCCGTTTGTCGAGGGAACCGATCTACGCGCGAAGATCACCTTCGAGGGCGGCGAGAAATTCCTGAAGCTCCGCTGGCCGAAGGGCAAAAGGCCCTTCCAGGTGGGCACCGTCGGCGAGACGCGCTGACCTTTACGTGCCGAGAATCCTGGTCACCCCGGGCTTCGCGCCTTCGGGGACGACATCTCCGTGCGCCATGATCAGCCGATCGAAATCGAACGCGAGCACTTTGCCCACCGAAGCTTTGAAGGCCGCGCGATCCTTCGTCATGTAATACCAGGCCCGGCTCCTCGCGAGTTTTCCGCGCGTGCCCATCACGGTGAGGAAAAACTTCGTCCCGAGGCCCTTGGGTTTTACCACATTGAACAGGAGATCACAGACGACGAGCGTCTTGCTCGGGCGGTGGAGGAAAACCACCTCCGACATCTCCGGCGCGCCCTCGACGAGGACTTGATCCATCGTGCCGGCCCACGAGGCGGGCGGCTCGGCCGAAAGCACCTCGTCGATACGAAGCGAAGGAATCTTTTCCCGG
>JANMGF010000844.1:0-2390 GCA_031374535.1 Polyangium sp. (in: bacteria) | reverse complement strand
CCCCCGGGGCACCCGAAAGCAGGGGGCTCGCCTTGCCTTTGAGGTGCGTATCGAAGAATGCCAGCGTATATTGATTGATGAGCCGATGTGCCTTCCGCGCCGGCAGGTTGCGGGGCGAAAGCAGCGGCGTGAGCAGGGACGTGTCCGAGAAGCCCATGTGGTGAAGCCCCGGGAAGATCGCGCGATACCGCGTTCCCTTGGCGTCCTTGTAGGATCGATCCCAGCGCGCCATCACGTCCTCCACGAAGGCGTCGACATCGCGCCGGCTCATGCCGAGCTGTGCGAGCTGGGCGTCCGAGATGGTGAGTTTTTCCCCGTTCATGAGCAGAAACGGCTGGGAGGGTCGGGCGTCCGCAGAGATCCCGAAATGAGCGCCATCCATGTTGATCCCTGCGCGAAACCGCGAATCCGCGGCGAGCGCCGCATGCGCCGTGGCGCCCCCGAACGAGTGCCCGAAGTACCCCACGCGCCCGAGATCGAGGCGCCCTTTCCACCGCGGGTCCGTCTCCTGGAGCTTCGTGATCTCGTTCAATACGAATCGCGCGTCCGCGACCGCGACCGCGAGCCGCGGACCGAGCACCTTGTCCAGCGTATCCAGCCGCATCACGTCCCCCGGTAGCTCCGCGGGGGCTACCGTTCCATCACCGAAGACCACGAGCGCCGCGTCATAGGTGTGGTTGATGCCGAAGACGACGTATCCATGGCTCGCGAGCTCCTCCGCCTCGAAGGTATTCTGCTCGGCGAGACCCGGATATCCGTGCGAGTAGAGAAGGACCGGGAACGGCTCACCCCCCTCCGCGAGCGGGATGTCGCGCGCCGCGTTCGTGCTCACGAGCGGCAGGTGGCTCATGACGAAAGACGGCAGCTTCAATGCCGTCGCCCCGCCCTCCGCCCTCTGGGGATCCAGGTAACGCTCGGGCCTGGCCGCCGAGGGGGCCGCGGGGTACCAGACCTTGACGACGAGCCGGCGATGATGGGACGGCGCTTTCGGGTGTTCGTCGGTCCGGTCGACATCAACCCATTCATACGACGTGACCCCCACGGCATGCGGGCCGGTGGGCGGTTCGAATGAAAAGACGGGAAGAAGCACGGCGAGCGCCGCAGACGCGCCGAGTCCAAGGAGACCGAGCACGAATGCGGCGATCCGTGGCCAGCGCCTTCGTTTCTGCGGAGCGTCCTCCCGCGGGCGCCGTAACCATACGACGAGCGCCGGGAGCGCGAAAAGGCCAAGGACGAGATACGCGGGGAAGAGCTGCCAGCGAACCCCCTCGATGAGCCCTTCGAGGACCCCGAGCGACGCTCCGGCGGCGGAGAGCGCGAGGAAGAGGCGCGGACGTGGTTTTCCGAGAGGCAGGGAGATGATCAGCGCGGCGACGGCGAGCGCGAGAAAGAGGGCCTCGAGAGGGCGCATCATGCTGCGTGATGGTTCTTGCGCGCGCATGCAAGGCCGCAGAGCGGATCTTGTCGGCTCATGCGAAGACACCGGCGCAGGCGAGGTCGTGATAGGGTCTCCCCATGTCCGTTGTTCCGCACCCCCATCGCGATCCGTCGGTCGTTCTGATCACAGGCGGTGGCGCCGGCATTGGGGCCGGACTGGCGTCGGCGTTCCACGCGAGGGGCGCGACCGTGATCCTCGCGGGCCGCACCCGCGAGCGGCTCGACGCAATCGCCGCGCGCCACCCCGGCATGGAGGTCGAGGTCGTCGACGTGGCTGACCCGGGCCAAGTCTCGGCTCTTGCCGACCGCGTCGGCGCCCGTCACCCCGACCTGGATACGGTCGTCAACAACGCCGGGATCCAGACTTTGATCGACTTCCGCGGGCCCGATCCGGTGGACCCGGCCATTCTCGTTCGCGAGGTGGACGTGAACCTCAAGGGGCTGCTCTACGTCTCCAACGCCTTCTTGCCGCTGTTGAAGCGGCGGACGTCGGCGCGGCTGATCCACGTCGGCTCCGGGCTCGCCTATGTCCCGCTCGCGGCCGCGCCGGTGTATTCGGCGACCAAGGCGGCGGTGCATAGCTTCACGATTTCGCTCCGTCGCCAGCTCGCGGGCTCGCCGGTCCAGGTGGTCGAGATCATTCCGCCGGTCGTCGATACCGACCTCCATCGCGGCCTGCCGCGCAAGCCGCCCCGGGCCATGAAGCTCGACGCCTTCGTTGCTGCTGCGATGGCCGGACTGGACGGCGCCAAGGCGGAGATCGTGGTTGGCCTCGCCCATGTGCTCCGAACCGGCAGCCGCGTGGCGCCCGGCTTCTTTTTGAACATCGTGAACAAGCCCCAGGGATGAGCGGTTCGAGGCCGCCTCCGGATCGTCCACTTGGCCGTTCATGCTCGCGCGCCTATACGTCCGTCTCCGTCGACCGGGCGATCTGCGCCGCGCCCTCGTTACAT
>JANMGF010000840.1:0-34309 GCA_031374535.1 Polyangium sp. (in: bacteria) | reverse complement strand
GACGTGTAACTATTTCCTCTGCGACGACGCGTTCGTCGAGGGCGGCGAGCGCCGAGGAGAGCCGGCCGCGGTGCTGGCGAGGCAAGCGCACGGCGTGCTTCGTCGGGTATACGAGGGCTGGGACGCGGAGCTTTCGGCGCGCATATCGACGGCGTATCCCGAGGGCCCGCCGTGGGACGCGGCCTTCCTCGACTGGCTCGGCGAACGGTTCGAGACGCTCGCGGCCACGTCGGGGACGGAGTTCGGCGCGTTGCAGGGTGGATCCGTGCTCACGGGAAGCACGATCGCAGGAAAGGCTTGACGCCCGCGCGGCAATCGGACCATTCCGTCAGGATGACCGCGGCGACGCGGGATGGTTGGTGGTCGGCAGAACGACCAGAGGAGACTTACGACATGGATAAGAACAAGATTCGCTTTTTTGCGGTTCCGGTTGTGGTCGCGGCGATCGGCATCGTGCCGATGTTCGCGTGTGATCAGGTCGCGCAGGCGCAGCAGGACCTCTGCTGCTCGGAGTTCGTGCCCGGCAACGACCTGACGGCGGTCGACTGGAAGCTCGAGGGGCAAGCGAACATCAACTACGGCGCGCTGATGCAGGCGATGGCCGATTTCTCGGCCACGGCCACGGCGATGGCGAGCGACGTGTCGAACGCGTGCCAGGCCATCGCGACGGACCTCGGCGAGGATCCGAACGCGGTGAAGGAGACCCGGGCCGACGTCCGCGCGAAGGCTTGGTGCGACCGCGCGATCGCCAAGATCCAGGAGAGGGCCGGCCAGGCGAACTTCAACCTCGACTACCAGCCGCCCCAGTGCACGGTGAACGCGACCCTCCAGGCGAGCTGCGAGGGGCGTTGCAGCGCGAACGTGGCCTGCGAGGTGACGCCGGCGCAGGTCATCCTGCGTTGCGACCCGGGTGAGCTCTCGGGCAAGTGCGAGGGGACGTGCGAGGCGCGGTGCGAGGGCTCGGCCAACCTCGCGGTCGCGTGCGAGGGCACCTGCCAGGGCACGTGCGAGGGCGCCTGCCAGGGCAATTGCTCGAACACGCTGGGCAACGAGTGCAACGGCCGCTGCGACGGCGAGTGCACCGGCAAGTGCCGCGGCACCTGCGACGTGAGCGCGTCGGCGGGCGTGGCCTGCGAGGGTCAATGCACGGGCGGCTGCTCCGTCGAGGTGAAGGCGCCGAAATGCAAGGGTGACCTGAAGCCGCCGTCAGCCGAATGCAACGTCGAGGCCGATTGTAATGCCTCGTGTCAGGCGAGCGCGAGCGCGAAGGTGGATTGCACCGAGCCGTCGCTCACGATCGAGGCGAGCGCGGGCCTGCCGGACGTGATCGCGACGCTCTCGGTGAACCTGCCGAAGCTGCTCCTCGTGGCCGAGGGCAAGGGCCCGATCGCGATCGAGAACGCGCAGAAGATGTTCGAGCTCAGCGGGAGCCTGAGCTTCGACTCGGGCAAGGCGATCGCGTGCCTCATCCCGGCGTCGCAGGCCATCCAGACTTCGATCAAGAACATCGAGGCGAGCCTGTCGTCGAGCATCTCCGTCACGGCGACGATCAAGGGCGGCTGAAAGGTTTTTCCCGGGGGCGGGGCTCTCCGCCCCCCGGGAAACCCCCTCACAGGCTGTTCAAGAATGCGTCAACGCGCTCCTGCTTTGCCGTGGGAAGCGCGAAATATCGGTCGCGCGAGGCTGTGCCCTCGCCGCCGTGCGCGCCGATCGCCTCCTCCAGCGTGATGGCCGAGCCGTCATGGAGCATGCGGCCCTTCCACCGCAGGCCCCAGAGCGGCGTCGTGCGCCAAAATCGACCGCCCGCCTTGCCCATGCGGCGGTGGTCGTCGAGGCCGGGGCCCATGTCGTGGATGAGGAAATCACTGAAGGGCCGCAGGGTCTTGTTGCTGAGCGCGGCCACGCGGTGCGCCGTCCCGTCCGGCCAGGGGACGTGATAGTCCTTGACCGTGCGGTGTTTTTCCACGTGGCAATCGGCGCAGCCGATCTGATTGAAGAGGGCCTCGCCCTGGGCGATCTTGCCATTTTTGGGCTGGCGCTCGGGGGCGTCGAGGAAGGCCTGGAAGTAAAAGAGGAGGAGCGTGTCCTGGCTCTGCACGTCGTTCGGCTGGGCGTCGGCCACGAGGCATTCGCCAGGCAGCGGGACGGCTCCGTCGGGCGATTTTTCACGCGGGAAAAACGGCGTGGAGACGCCGAGCTCGATGTTGAAGGGCTCGGCCGTGAACTGGAAAAGCGTGGCGGTCTGGGACTTCCAGCCGAAACGACCGACGCGCGCCGGGCCGAAGGGGACCTTGCGGTCGGGCTGGGTGCTGAACTCGTTGATGGGCCCGAGGCCCTCCATCTCGACGCCGTAATGGGCGATGCCGGCGACGGTCGGGTCCTTCCAGGGCTTGCGTCCGGCGAGTTTGCGGAGATCGTTGTCGCCGATCGCGTCGACGAGACCGAAGCCGAAGACGGGCGGGGTATGGCGCGGGCTCACGACGAGGCCGGGCAGGCCCACGGGGAGCGTGTCCGGGGGCAAAGAGCAGGTGCCCGCCTCGGGCTCGCCCGCGATCGAAATGGGGTCGATCACGGGGCCGCCGAACTCGTGGGCTTGATAGAAACGGCCGAAGGTCTCGATGCCGAAATGGATGACGAGGTGCGCCGTGTCGATCTCGCCGCCGCCGGTGACGGGGGCGTTGTGGCAGGTGTTGCAGGCGCGGGCGTTGATCAGGGGGCCCACGCCCTCCTCGGCGGTGAATTCGTGCTCGTAGAGGTACTTTCCTTGCTGGAAAAGGGCCTCCTCGACGGGCGTGAGCCCGGGGACCGGATCCCCAATGGCGGCGTCGGCGACCCCGGGGGCGAGGGCGGCGAGCGTGACGGCGGAGAGCAGCGCGGAAAGCTTGGAAGACTTTTTCATGTCATACCTCCGTGGGGCTGCTCAGGGGCAGGAATCGTAGTAACCGGGGGGATAAGGGGCATTGACACGCGTACCGCACGGCGTGTCGCGGGACTCGAAAGCGCCGGTCCCGAGGTTCATCGTGTAGGCATGGCCATCGAACTCCATGCCCGGATACAGGGTGGACCACGCGACCATGATGTTGTCGCGGGCAGCGAGGTAGGCAGGCTTCGGATCAGGCTCCAGGCTGACGGCGACGATGATGCCGTAGCCGCTGTTGATCGAATCGATGTAATCGTCGAAGGTGAGCGCCTCGGAGGGTGGGAGGCCGCCGTTCGTGTAGATCGAGACGAGGTCGTCCGGGCGGCAGAGCTTCTTCGGGACGAGGGACTGGAGGACGCCGGCCGAGCCGATGGGGTCCAGCATGTTGTCGTAGGGATACTCGAACTTGACGTACGCCTTCCCGTTCGGCTGGCCCTCGAAGATCGGGGTCTCGATCATCTGGACCACGGGCAGCTCGATCGGGAACGAGCCCGGGGGCGGGCCGCCAGTCTTCGCGAGGTCGAACTCGTTGCCGACGAGGTCGAGCGTCGTGGCGTCGTAATAGTAGCGGCTGGAACGGTTGAAGACCCGGCCGGCGAGCCAGATCTGCCATTTGCCGTCCTCGACCGAGGTGGGCCACTGGTTCCACGGCGTCGATGGATCGTCGGGCCGGGTGTAATCCATCCGATAGGGCAAACCCTTGAAGATCGCCTCGAACACCACGGTGTTTTTCGATTTTGAATAGGTGAATCGAACCACCACCGAGCCACCCTTGCAGATGCTCGGCTCCTCGATCATGACCTCCCCCGGCACGACGACGCCGAGCTGCAAGGGAAACTCGATCACCCCCTCGTCGGGCGTGGCGTGGACGTACCGCTGCTCGATCGTGGAAAAACCCGTAGGAGGACGGGGCACGAGCGGGGGATTCGGTACGGCGGCCGACGCGAGGAGAGGGGCGAGAAGGGCGAACAGGGCACTCGCAGAAGACGTGAAGAGCCTCGTCATCGCAAACCTCCAGACCGTCGGGAAAAAATATCCCGGGATCATAGCGATGATACATGGGCGTTCTCCGGGGTAAACAGGAAACACGGAGCAGATTGCAAATCTGAAAGGCGTGTTTGTGTACCAACGTTTGGTGGTCCAACCGTCAAAGACACGTCAGAAAGTGGACAGGTTGGGCGCGGGAGGCGCCCAGGGGGGGCGGGGATGGGCGGGGAGGACGGGCTCAGCGGTCGCGGCAGAGGATGAAGTAGTGGTCGAGGGCCTTCTCGCCTTTGTAGGCGGCGCCGATCGAGACGTGCTTCGAAACGCTGCGCATGTAGTCCCGCGTGCCGTTGTAAACGAGGACCTGGAGGCCCTTCGAGTTCGGCACGACCTTCGGCCAGCCCGCGGCGACAGGGCCGTCGGGGACCTGGAAGTAATCGATCACGATGGCGCCACGTGGCTCCCATTCGGCGCGACCCTTCGTGGGTATCGCCACGAAAAAGCCCGGGCCAACCGTGCTCAGAAAGGGCGACTGGTTGTACCCGAAGAGGCGCGCCGAGCCGTCCTCGGGGCGGCAAAACCGCTTCTGGAAGAGCTTCCAGCCGGAAGGCAAGGGGAGCGTGTTGCGGCCGTCGTGATGGACGGGGGCGAGCGGCAACATGTCCGGAGGGACGAAGTGCTCGAGCGTGATGGGCGGCGCCTTCTCGGCCCGCTGGTAGAGCTTGCGTTGTTCGTCGCGGGAAAGGGTGCGGGTCTCGGCGAGCCTGTCCTCGGCGGAGAGGCCGTCGAGGTAGGTGCCGATGGCGTCGATGGTGACGCTGGGGTCTTGGATGAGCTCTCGAAAGCGCACGTGGCCTCCTCGGTTGGGGGAGGATATACCATCGCCGCCGCGATGATCGTCACGTCGAACCTGGGCAAGTCGTATGGGGACCGAACGCTCTTCGAGGAGGTGACGCTCAAGCTCGGGCGGCCCTCCCGATACGGGCTCGTCGGAGCGAACGGGTCGGGCAAGACGACCCTGCTCGAGATCCTGGCCGGAGACGAGGCGGCGACCGAGGGGAGCTTCAACATCCCACGCGAGGCGCGCATGGGCGTGCTCCGGCAGGACCGGTTCCTCGACGACGAGGCGCGCATCCTGGACCTCGCGATGATGGGCGACCGGGTCGTATGGGACGCGCTCGAAGAGGAGAAGAGGATCGTGGAGCACGGGGCCGGCGACGCGCACCGGCTCGCCGAGGTCTCGGACGTGATCCGAGCGCACGACGGCTACACGTTGAAGGCGCGGGCGACGTCGATCCTGGTGGGCCTCGGCATCCCGATCGAGGCGCACGAGCAGGCACTCGCGACGCTCTCGGGTGGCTTCAAGTTACGCGTGCTGCTCGCGCAGGTGCTCGTGGGCGGGCCGGACGTGCTTTTGCTCGACGAGCCGACGAACCACCTCGACATCCTGACGATCCGCTGGCTCGAGAAATTCCTCTGCGCGCATGACGGCTGCGTGCTCGTGATCTCCCACGATCAGCGCTTCCTCGACAACGTGGCGACGCACATCCTCGACATCGATTACGGGACGGTGACGGTCTACACCGGCAACTACACGGCGTTCGTGAAGGAAAAACGCGCCGAGCGGGAGCGGCAGGAGACGGAGCTCGCGCGGATCGAGGGGGTGATCGCGCACAAGCAAACGTACGTGGATCGGTTCCGGTACAAGGCGTCGAAGGCGAAGCAGGCGCAGAGCCGGATCAAGCAGATCGAGAAGATCGAGGTGCCGGAGCTCGAGGAGACGTCGCGGCGGACGCCGGTCTTCAAGCTGTCGATCGGGCGTCCGAGCGGGCGGGACGTGCTGGAGGCGACGGGGATCGAAAAGGCATACGGGGAAAAGAAGGTCCTCGTGGGCGTATCGCTCGTGGTGCGGCGGGGCGAACGCGTGGCGGTGATCGGGCCGAACGGGATCGGCAAATCGACGCTGCTGAAGATCCTCGCGGACGAGCTCGAGAAGGACGCGGGGACGGTGCGGTGGGGGCACGAGACACGGGTGGGGTATTTCGCGCAGGATCATCGCGAGGTCCTGGACGATGCGACGGCGACGCCGCTCGGGATCATGAAAGCGGCGTGCCCGACGGAGCCGGAAAGCGCGGTGCGGGGTCGGCTCGGGAGGATGCTTTTTTCGGGCGACGACGTGAACAAGCAGGTCGGTTTGCTCTCCGGCGGAGAGGCGGCGCGGCTCTTGTTTTGCCGGATCCTCGTGGAGGAGCCGAACGTGCTTTTGCTGGACGAGCCGACGAACCACCTCGACGTGGAGGCGATCGAAGCGCTCGCGGAGGCGCTCGTCGCTTACGAGGGGACGCTCATCCTGGTTTCACACGATCGCTGGTTCGTCTCGAAGATCGCGACGCGTATTCTGGAGGTCTTGCCGACCGGGCGAAACGATTTCCCAGGCACGTACGAGGAATACCTCGCGCGGTGCGGCGACGATCACCTCGACGCTTCGGCGGTGGCGCAAAAGGACAAGGACGCGAAGCTCCTCGCGCGCGAAAAGGCCACGGGAGCGGCGGCGGCGGTGGCGGCTTCGGGATCTTCGTGGGACGAGCAAAAGAAGAAACGCAATCGATGGAAGGAATTGCCCGCCAAGCGCGACAAGGTGGTTCAGGCGATCGAGGCGTCCGAGGCGCGGAAGAAGGCCATCGAGGCGCTTTATTGCGAGCCGGGGTTCTTCGAGCGGACGAGCAAGGCCGATGTGGCGGCGTTCGATCGGGAGCAAAAAGAGCTCGACGGGAAGATCGAGGCGCTGATGGAGGAGTGGGAGTCGATCGAGAAGGAGCTCGCCGAGGGGGGCTGAGGGAAGGGCGACGGCCGAGGTCCTGCGTGGAGCCGTCACGAGGGATTGCGCAAGACGTGGCAGGCGAAGTGCTACGCCGATTACCTCGCGATCGACAAGGAGGCACGCGCGAACGACACGAAATGGGCCTCCGAGATCGACGAGGCGTCGAATGCCAAGGGCCCGTACGGGCGCATCGGGGCGATGCTCGGGCTCGTCGAGACGGCCGAGAAGACGTCCCAGGGGGGCAGCTCGTACATCGATAGTCTGATGAGCCAGGTGGGTTATCGCCAGGACCTGCGCGTCGCGCTGAAGCAAGCGTACGAATCCGTGGGGCGCGATTACCTGTACGCGATCGAGGGCCGCGCGCAGCGGGGGGGCGACATCCGCGCGAGGCTCGACGCGGCGACGGAGCGGGACATGTATTGCCGCTTCGCGCTCGGCAACGGGACACCGAAGACGCCGGAGCTCACGGGCGGCGGCCGGGGCAGCTCGTACACGGAGAAAGGCGCGAGGTTCGTGAAGCCGCTGTTCACCGAGGAGAGGCGCATGCAGCTCGAACGCCTCTGGCACGAGGAGGCGAACAAATCCCTCGAAGAGGGGGTGTCGATCCAGGTCGGGGACAAGGTCGAGGGGTACACGATCGTAGAGAAGCACGAGGAGAAGACGGTCACCGACACGAAGCCGCTCGTGAAGAAGACCGAGCTCCGGGTGCTGGAGCTTTCGCACCTCACGAAGCTGACCCGCAAGGGGAAGGCCGTGGGGAAGTGGTTCTGAGCCCACCACCACCACCCTCCTGAGAGCAGGAAAACCAACGGCCGGACCGACTTTGCTCGATCCGGCCTCATGCGTCGTTGCGCTGCGTTCCGGGTGGGCCATGAAGGACTTGAACCTTCAGCCAATGGATCAAGAGTCCCCGGGGAAGATTCGGAAGTGAATGACCTCGGTCGCTTGGGAACGATCGGGGCGAAGGGGATCGGTCTGGAAGCGACCGGAAGGTGCGCGGAGGGTCACCAACGGGACGCTTCGGGGACGAATCCGGCGAACCCGCGGGCGGCGCTCGTCGCGGCTCTGACGGACGGGATCAAGGGGGCGACGCTCGCGGGGGACCTCGAGGCGGCGAAGGTGGCGTTCGAGGCGCTGGCGCAGTTGATCAGAGGACATGGGTCGGCGGGAGGATCGGTGATCGAGCTGCAGGCGCGGCGGGAGGGGCGGGGGCCGAGGTAGCCCCCAGAGAAAGTGCGACTGTAGATGTTGTCTCCCTCTCGACATCTCGCTTACAGCGCTTATCTTGCCGGGCCATCTCGGAGGCCCAGAGCTTGAAAGTTCTTGCAGTTCAGCCCAGTTCACGCGGTGTCGCGATCGCCGTCGCAAGCGGCGATGCCGGTGCCGTGACGATCACGTACACGGCCAAGTTCGAGTTCGCGGAGCACGAAGAGCGGCCGGCTGGGCTTGCCCAGATTCGGACCAGATTGCAGACGCTTATCGGCGATCAGAAGCCGGACTGCGTGGTCATCGACCCGCTTGAGCAGCACGCGATCAACGCCCAGCGGAAGTTCATCTCGATGAGCTGGTTCTTGACGGCCGAGGTACGGGGAGTCGCCGCGGAAGCGGCCCACGCCGCTGGCGTGCCGACAGGCTTCCGTGACGGCGCGACGGTCACCCGAACGATCGGCACGCGCAAGGGCGCCGACTACGTGAAGGACGATGACTTCTGGACCAACGAGGTCACGGGCAAAGTGCTGAAGGGTCGTCGCGGGGTGGCGTTGCTCGCGATCTCGCGTGTTCGTGAGGGATGACGTGCCTACCAGCGCGACCGCTGAATTACCGATCTCGTTCCTCAGGAAACTCGGAGAAGGAAGCTTCGGCGAAGTACATTTGGGCGTCGTGCGCCCACATGGCGAGGTGGCTATCAAGGTGATCGGCCGTCCGTCGAGCTGCCCTCCTTCCGACTGGCTTGTGGAGCGCGACACGATCCTGCGCGAAGCTGATGCCCTCGCCGAGCTACGGCACCCCAACGTGGTGGGGATCTACGGATGCGGACACGATCCAAGCACTGACCGAGCCTTCATCTACACGGAGTTCTGTCCCGGAGGGACCCTCGCCGCGAAGATCGAGCAAGGGCCGATGTCGCTCGCGGAGTTCCGGCCAGTCCTGCTGGATGTGCTTCAAGGCCTCGAGGCCCTTCACGGCAAGAACAAAATCCACCGTGATCTGAAGCCAGGGAACATTCTTTTGGACTCTAAAGGTCGTGCTCGCCTCGCTGACTTCGGCCTAGTGACGAACCTCATGTACTTTGGGTACGCAGCCAGGGCAGGCTACATCGCGCATCTAGCCCCCGAAGTTTACGCGCACAATTTCACTTCGCCGAAGACAGACATCTGGGCTCTCGGGATGACCATCTACCGGGTCGTGAATGGCGAGCCCTGGTGGCTGGAGTTCCTCAAGCAACAGAAGGTTCCTGTCTTGCCTGACGGACCTAATCCCGATGCCATCAAGGATCTCGTGCGGGCAGGAGGATGGTCCAAGCGGCTCACGTGGATGCCGCACGTACCGGATGCCTGGCAACGACTCGTCCGCAAAGCGCTGCACGACGACACGAACCAGCGCTTCGCCAACGCGACGGCCATGCTCACGACTGCGAACACCCTGCCTCCAGGGTCGAACTGGACGAGCCTCCACGGGTCGGACCAAATCGTCTGGTCGCGTCCGACGAATGCCAACCGAAGAGCAGTCGTCGAGTGGGAGCGGCAGTCTGGTCGTCAGCATGTCGTCCGCGCCAGAACGGAACCTGTTTCCCCAAGTAGCTCAGGCCGTGTCATGCGGCAGCATGACAGCGGGACCGTCGGGCGCGCCGAGGCGTTGCGTCAGCTCGAGGGGTTGCTCCTCAAGGGCACGTAGTAGGCGCCCACTCGCACCGAAGCGCCTATTTCCGCGAGCGCGCGTTGGGCGGCGACCCGCCGCTCGGATGAGCATGCAGAACAGCTCGTGCGGGTCGCGTCGACGCCTTCCGCCGGTTGCCACCGCCGACCGCAGGTGATGCATGTCGGCCTGATGTCGACCCGCTTCGGGTATCGCTTCACTTCCCGCTCCCTCCTGATCGACCCCGCGCCACCCAGCCCTTGAACCCAGTCCCCTGAAGCATGATCTCGCGGAGCTTCTCCGCCAGCAGGCGTTCCGCCACCTCCGACCTCGTCTTTCCGAAAATTCCAGAGCCCGGCAGATCTGCGGGGTCGTCGAGAGCTTCAACGTCGACGTGTCGACTGCGTTCGGCGTACGGGCCATCAGATACTTGGTGTCTAAATAAGTACTACCTTCACACATCAGGCACAACGGCACACTGGTCAAGGGCGTGCCGACCGCACGCTCACGCCGTCGCAGACCACGTGCATGGAGGGACGCTCGGCGCCGTCACCTGGCATCGACGAGAGCGCCCATCACGGGCGCGCTGCGTGCGATGAACAGGGAGATGGGCACCGTCCTGGAGGCGATGAAGAAACAGCACAATCCGGCGGTTATCCGTAACGCGCAGATCCAGACGTAGCTGGAAACGATCCCGATGGCAGCACACATGACCGTTGCCGTCGGGATCGGGGTTGCCCTAACGTTGAATCGTGAGAGACCGCTCGCCGCCGGCCCCGATCGGCAACTCGACGCTCGGCGACGAAGTTCCGTCCGATGCGAACGCTCGCGGTGTGCGGACGAGAGGCGGGCTGATGCGTGCGGACATCTTCAAACAGCTCCTTCAGGCGCACGCCGACGGCGACGAAGCAACCTTCAGGAAGGCCGCCCTTCAGCTCGCATCCGCAGAGAGCTCTGCCGGGCATGTCCGCGTCGCCGAGGATCTTCGCGCCATCGTCGCAAAGATGGCCGCTGCCCCCCCGAAGCGCGGGACGACGCTGGTCGATATCGCGCAACCGCGCGGGGAGCTCGCGGACATCCTCGAAGGAGGGCACCGCGAGGAGCGCCTCTCGGACATCGTGCTGGCGGATGAGACACGGGCGCTCTTCGAGCGCGTCCTGAGGGAAAACCGATCACGCGCAAAGCTGGAGAAGTGGGGCGTTGCGCCTCGGCGGCGGCTGCTGTTCCACGGCCCGCCAGGCTGCGGGAAAACCCTGGCTGCCGGCGTCCTCGCCGGGGAGATGGGTCTACCGCTCTTGACAGTCCGCTTCGACGCACTCTTCTCCCGATTCCTGGGAGCGACGGCCACGCACCTCCGGGCCATCTTCGCGGAGATGCCGCGGCGCCCAGGCGTCTACCTGTTCGACGAGTTCGATGCGGTTGCGAAGGCCCGAGGCGACGCCCAAGACGTGGGCGAGATGAACCGGGTGGTGACGGCCTTCCTGCAGCTCATCGACGCGGACGTGAGTAGCAGCATCCTCATCGCTGCGACAAACCATGCTGCGCTGCTCGACCGGGCTGTGTTTCGCCGGTTCGACCTGATCGTTCCGTTCGAGCGGCCGACCCCCGAGCAGGTGGCCGCGCTGCTCCGTTTGCGGCTCGCGGCCTTCGATCTTCCGCCCGATGTCAGCTCCAGCGTAGCGCGCCTCGGTGAGGGGTTGAGCTTCGCCGACGCGGCACGAGCGAGTGACGACGCGATCCGGTCGATGGTCCTCGATGGCCGGGAGCAAATCCGACAGGAGGACATCGAGCGGGCGTTCGACGAGACAAAGCGTCGAGAACTGCCACGAGGTTGAGCACGATGACCGCAGGCACGGCACGTCTGTCCCTGATTCGGGGAGAGATTACGGTGGTTGAGACCTACGGGCGCAAGGTTCAGATGGCGCCTCCGCCACTTCCACTACGCGACCCTCAGCAGCACCGCGCGGCGCTGCTAAAACAACTTGATACCATCGCCGAGGAAGTGCAAAAGCGGCAGCCTGGCGACCGTGACCCCACTGCATCGCGCGAGCTCATCGTGATTCGGCCCGAGCCAGATAGCGAGCTACCAGCGCGATCTCTGGCAGAAGGCGTCCGTCTGGTGGGGGCTGACCCGGATACTGGGACGGTTCTGCTTGACGCACTGGGACCCGATCTGCCCCAGCTGCGCCAAAAGATCGAGGAATTCGGGGACGATGCCAAGATCAATGAGCCCAAAGCGGACGGTACGGTATCGCGTGCGAATGAAAAAGCTATCGCTCCCATCAAGGAGATCGCTCTCGCGACGAGCGCAGATCGGTTCGGCGGACGTAACGCACCAGTGCCGTTTGAACCGGCGAACATGTATTGGTTCGAGATCGGTTGCCGCGGGGGCTACCGCCAACCGCTCATGGAGACAGAACACTCCAGGGAGCAGATCCGGCGGCAGCTGGTCAGGCTTGGCCTTTCGGACCGATTTGAGGAGTTTGTCGGACCCGAGCAGGTCTACTTTTTCGTTCGCGCGACATCCGAGCAATTCGAGATGCTGCTCAGTACCACGGACTGCGTGTACGAGTGGGAACTCGCTGCGCCTGATGTTCGTGGCTGGCTCATGCTCGAAGAGCAGCCAGCACAGGAGATCCGCGCGTTCGAACTCCACCCGCCTCCCGAAACAGCTCCGAGCGTCGTCGTGCTGGATACTGGAATCACCACAACGCACCCATTGCTGAACAGGGCGATACGCTCTGCCGACTCGGTTGTGCCCGGCTTTGCCTCGCCAGAAGACACGTTCGGGCACGGCACAAAGATGGCGGGAGTAGCCCTTTATTCAGACGTACCCGCCATCGTGGAAGCAGGGAGTGCAACGGCAAGCCATTGGCTGCAGAGCGTCAGGATCCTGATTACACCGGGATCGGGTACGGCCTCCGAGGAGAACCGCCACCTGTGGCCTCGGATGACTGAAGACGCGATCAAACTGGCGGAGGCGGTTGATTCCGTTCCCCGTCAACGTGCGTTTGCGCTCGCTGTAACCCGACCGATTGAGCCGGTTGAGCCAACCCTCTGGAGCCATGCTCTCGATCAGCTAGCGTATGGAGATGGACGCGGCCGCCTGCTCTGCGTGTCGGCCGGCAACGCGCGCATGCATCGATGGCTTGAATTGGCGAGGGATTACCCGCAGCTCCATCTGACGGAGAAGATTCAGGACCCCGCACAGGCAGCGAACGTCCTCACGGTCGGGGCATACACCACGAAGGCGAGTATTCCACCTTCATCGGTCTATGAGGAGGGTCGCCCGGTCGCGCCACCGGGAGGCATCTCGCCATACACGACCACTGGACCACAGGGAGCGTCGTGGCCAATTAAGCCCGATGTAATTCTCGAGGGTGGCAATTTGTTGGTTGCTGGAGAACTTCCAGACAATAACGTCACCACGCTCGTGACAATCACCACTGGGCACCGATTGCTCCTCAACAGGCCTCTCTCCACGATCGCAATGACCAGCGAGGCCACTGCGCATGCAGCGCGAATGGCAGCATCGATTTGGTCGGTGGAACCCTCGCTACGACCAGAGACCGTTCGGGGGCTCATCGTACACTCGGCATCATGGACGCCGACCATGATGCAGCACTTTCCAAGTCTCGACGACCGTCTCGCGGCCTGCGGCTACGGCGTTCCGGACCCTGTTGTCGCGAGAGACTGTGCCAGAGACCGGGCGACGGTGATCGTCGAGGACGAGATCCCGAACGCCCTGAAAGAGCAAGTGCCCAAGAAGAAGCTGCCGACGCGGGCAGGCACCAAGTTGACGGAGCCAAAGCTGGTTCGGAAAATGAAGGTTTTCCGACTCCCTGTTCCTGAAAACATCGCTGTCCTTACGAACATCGACGTAGAACTTCGCGTCACCCTCTCGTACTTCCCCGAACCCAACAAGTTCCATCGGAAGATCTACCACGGGCTTGATCTCAAGTGGGACATGCAGGGGCCTCAGGAGAGCGAGGCCGAGTTTTTAGAGCGCATCAACGAGCTTATGCGCCCTGTGGGCGCCGATGGGAAAAGACGTAGAACGTCGTCCGCCACGACGAGCTTCCCATGGGGGATTGGCATCCAGAAGCGCAGCCGAGGGACCGTGCAAAGTGATCGGTGGCGGGGACGTGCCGCCTACCTTGCGGGCCCGAAGCTGATTGCCGTATTTCCAGTGCTCGGCTGGTGGGAGCAACGTAAGGAGCTCCGTGAGTACTCGATGCGGTTCTCGCTCATCGTGAGCGTCACGGGGCCGGATGTCTACAGCCACATCAAGACTGCGTTGACAGTGCCGGTAGAGGTGGGCGTGTAAGCTAAGCTGCCCTGACGAGTCAGTTGCAGCGTATGCCGTGGAGCCCCCGAAGCTCGGGTATTACTCGGGGTTCGGCGAGGTCAAAAAGATCACGCAGAACGACGGCAAAACGGAGCCCGAGATCACGGACAACTACACGAGCGAGGTTCCGTACGATTGCGTGGAAACGACCAAGATCGACCGGATCCAGAACGGGCGGATCATCTACCGGGAGATCTGCAAGTTCGGAAAAAACATCAAAGAAACCAAGGTGAAGCTCACGCTCGGGGAGCTGCCCGAGGGGGTGTCGATCCAGGTCGGGGACAAGGTCGAGGGGTACACGATCGTAGAGAAGCACGAGGAGAAGACGGTCACCGACACGAAGCCGCTCGTGAAGAAGACCGAGCTCTGGGTGCTGGAGCTTTCGCACCTCGCGAAGCTGACCCGCAAGGGGAAGGCCGTGGGGAAGTGGTTCTGAGCTGAGCGGACGCTAGAAACGAGCCTCGAAAGGGCCCTCCGGGTCCGACCTGGAGGGCGTCGCCCGGCTCGCCGTCGCGCGAAGCTGATCCCCGTGGACAAACCGCCACGCGTTCGTGTAGAGCGGACGTGGAGGTTTTACGTGGAACACACAGATACGTTGGGCGCGACGAACCCTACGGTGAGCGACGCCGCCGGACGCGACGCGAGGTGGGTGGAGGCGTTCCCGGAGGGATCGGAGCGCCGCGCGCTGGACGAGCGGATGGTGGCGGCCGACGGGATCATCCACGACGAGGAGGCCGAGAAGGTCGAGGACGCGATCTGTCTTCGATTTGGTTCGTCGCCGGAGGCGGTAGCGCTTCGCGTGAAGGATCCGAAGGGGGTTTGTCCGAGGGCGGTGCTGCGCATCGCGCGCCTCGAGCTGAACGCGGTCCTGACGAGGCTCGTGCCGGAGGACCTGGTAGCGGCGCTGCTCGACGGCGTACCGGCGATGAAGACGAAGCTGCCTCCAGAGCTCACCCCGACGTTCGTTTCGATCCTGCAAGCATTCTTCACCTTCGCGGATCGCGAGCTCGGGCTGCCACACGCGAAGAAGTGCGTCGAGGTGCTCGACAAGGGAATGGCGCTCGCGCTGGAGCACGTGTTGCGCGCGGAGGAGGATTGGGAGGAGGAAGAGGTCGAGGAGGGCGCGGGGGAGGACGACGAGCGGGGGAGGGATGAGGCAGCGTTGTGGAACGCGAGGGCAGGCGCGGCGCTTCGAACGATCGAGCGCTTATGGGGCGAGGCCGAGGATGGATCGCCTCGGCCGCCGATGCCGCCGGCACGGGCGGAGCGGAACAAGAAGAAGGCACGGCGGAGAGCGCAGAAGGCGGGGCGGCGGAAGAATCGTGTGCGTCAGTAAGCCCTAAAAGCAAACGGCCAGACCGAGGTTCCTCGATCTGGCCGTCATGCTGTTGTTGCGGTGTCCGGGTGGGCCATGAAGGACTTGAACCTTCAGCCAATGGATTAAGAGTCCACTGCTCTACCAATTGAGCTAATGGCCCGGATACTGCTTTGGTTGTCAAATCCTCGGATTCCGGAACCCGGTACGCCCGGCCCGATTCGAACGGGCGACTTTCGGATTCGAAGTCCGACGCTCTATCCAGCTGAGCTACGGGCGCAGCCTGCGGCACCCCCAGAAGGGACGCGTCGAGGCTTCTACCCGCCCCACTCCCTCATGTCAAGCACATGGTTCGCTTCTTTTTTTGGTGGGCTACCCCCGCGTTTGCCAAGCCCCCTCCCCCACGCCTCCCGAGCGCGCTAACGTCCGCGTCGTCATGCGCTTGCTTGCCTGGATCGCCGCGCCCCTCACGCTCGCCCTCGCGCTCACGGCCCAAGGTCCGCGCGTGGCCGAAGCCGCGCCCGGCGGCACGAACACGAAGGTCACGAAGGTCGAGCCCACAAAAGACAAGGGCAAGAAGGGCGAGGAGAAGGGGGAGAAGAGGCCGAAAGGCGCGCTCTCGTCCGGGGCGCCGAACCAGGGAAGGCTGCATGGGGGCGAGAAGCTCGCTTCGAGCAAGTCGGTCGAGGTGCGCGGCGGCGGGCATGCGTACGGGCTGCCAGACCTCGTGCGCGTGCTCAGGCGCGCGGCAGCCAAGGTGAGCCGCAAGCACAAGGGGTCCGTGCTGTTCGTGGGGGACCTGTCGGCGAAGAACGGCGGGGCGCTCTTCGGGCACAACTCGCATCAGTCGGGGCGCGACGCGGACGTCGGGTTTTACATGCACAGCGAGCGGGGCAAACACGTGAACCCGCATCGGTTCGTGGCGTTCGGGAGCGACGGGCGCCCGCGGGGCGGCGAGGTCGTGCGTTTCGACGACGAGCGGAACTGGGCGTTCGTCGAGGCGCTGCTCACGGACACGAAGACGGACGTGCGGTACCTGTTCGTCTCGTCGGGGCTACGCACGCGGCTCTTGAAGTACGCGGCGAAGAAAAACGTGCCGAAGGAGCTCTACGCGAAGGCAGCGGCGGCGCTGATGAGCCCGGCGGACGCGGACGTGCACGACGACCATTTCCACGTGCGGATCGCCTGCCCGGAGAGGATGCGGGGCGCGTGCGTGGAGGAGTCGCACCTGCGCGGCGGCGCGAGCGCGAAGGGGCCGGAGGGTTTGCCGAAGGCTGGGGCGGGGGAGACGGCGGGCAAGGCGAAGGAAGAAAAGGAAGCCAAGGAAGCGGCGCCGCCCCCGCCCGAGGCCACGAAGGCAGCCAAGGACGAGGGCGGCGCCTGAAGCGTCAGGACCAGCGCAAGGAGCGCACGATCGACTCGCGATCGGCCTCCTCGGTGTCGCGTTCGTTCCAGGGGCAGACGTAGCTCGCCTGCACCACGCGGTCGCCGTTCGACAGAAACCAGATCTGCACGAAGCAACCACGCACGAGGTAGGTGGCCGTGGCGACGACGCCGTCCGGCCGCTCGTGGGTGCCCATCTCGAGAGGCTCGAGCCTGCGGCGTTTGCCCCAGGCACGCGCGAGGGCCTCGAGCTCGTCGGGCTCGCTGCCGGGCTGCTCATCGTCGTCGTCGAAAAGCATCTCGGCCACCATGAGCCGCCCCGCTCCACCCTCGGCCGCGAGCGCGACGGGGGGAAGGGTGCTCGGATCGGAGTAGGTCACGTCCTCGAGGCCCGACCAGTCCGGGGGAAGGTCGAGCGAATAACCATGCAGGTTGAGGCGCATCACGCGGGGGAAACTAGCAAATCGAACTCGCGATTGCAGGCGAATCGTGCCCGTATCGGACAATCAATGTCCTATGTAGTGTCGGACGTTTTATGTCCTAAGCTGCGGAGGGCTGACGCTTTGGGCTTGACAATCGAGGGACTTGTGGATCGGGTCCTCCGTACCGCAGCGGTCCCACGGCACAGAGCGCGGTATTCATGCATCGCTTTACAGACGCATGGCTCACCCATTAGAGTGCTGGAGCCCGACGCGGTCTCTTCGCCGCCCCCCGTGGACGAACGATATGATCGAAAATGTAAGACTCACGTTCCCCGACGCGCCCGACGCGATCGTCTCGGTCCGCTCTTTTGCCGTCGAGGAAGCCATGAACGGGCTGTTCTCGGCGCGCCTCGTCGTGGTCACACCCCTCGAGTCGCTCGATCTGTCGAACCTGGTCGGCCACCGCGCCGTGTTCGAGCTCGAGGGCACGGCGCTGCGCCGGTTCCGCGGGTTGTGCGAGGCCGCCGAGTTCCAGCGCGTCTCGGATGACGGCGACGGGCTCGCGACCTACGAGTTCTGGCTGGTCCCCACGGCGTGGCGCCTGACGCAGCGACGCCAGAACCGCCTGTTTCAGCACGTTTCCATTCCCGACATGGTCACGCAGGTGCTCGGGGAGTGGAACATCGAGCACGCATGGCACATCGACGCCAGGCGATACCCGAAGCTCGAGCTGCGCACGCAGTACGGCGAGACCGACTTCGCATTCATCTCCCGCATGCTGGAGGAGGCCGGGATCTCGTACTGGTTCGTCGACGACGGCGAGGAGGATCTACGGCTGCACCTCGGCGATGCGCCCGAGACAAACCCCGAGCGCGTGGGCCTGCCCCTGCCCTTCGTGGACGACGCAGCCCCGGCGCGGGCCGCGCGCGTCGAATTCGTGACGAACGTGCGGCTGCGTGAGGTCTCGCGGCCCGGTCGTGTGATGTTGCGCGACCACGATTTCCATCAGCCGCGCTTGCCGCTCTACGCGCGGGCCGACGCGGCGCGCTCGGAGGAGCACGCCCACGAGCAGTACATGTTCACGCCCGGCGCCGCCCTCCACGAGAGCGCAGGGATCGGAGCCGCCCTCGCGAGCTCCGCGACGCCCGTGGCCGACGACCTCGGCGTGGCGCGTTTTCACGAAGGGCACGTCCAACAAATGGCCCAGACGGCGCTCGAGGCGCTTGACGCAGAGCGACGGGTGATCACGTTCGAGTCGAGCGTCAACAACCTCGCGCCAGGACAAACGTTTCGTATCGCCGGGCATCCACGCAGCGACATCGGCGTCGAACACCGGCTGCTCTCCATCCGCCACCGCCTGAGCGGGAAGGTCGCGAGTATCGACACGTGGATCTTCGCCGTGACGGCGGTTTCATGTGACAAACCTCATCGACCGTCGCGCGTGACGCAACGGCCGCGCATCATGGCGCTGCAGACGGCCGTCGTGGTGGGGCCGGGGAACGGGGATCCGCCGTCGGCCGCGCGTCTGCCAGGCGCCGTGGGGACCGTGGACCCGGTCGCGCTCGAAACGAACGCCGCGATGGAGCGGCTCGTCGACAATGAGATCTACGTCGACGAACACGGCCGCGTCCGCGTGCAGTTCCCCTGGGATCGCGAGCACCGCTTCAACCAGCGCAGCTCGATCTGGATGCGCGTGAGCCAGGGCTGGGCCGGCTCGGGGTACGGGATGTTCACGATCCCGCGGGTGGGGCACGAGGTGCTGGTCGCGTTCATCGACGGAGATCCAGACGCTCCGATGGTCGTCGGCCGCGTGCACAACGCAAACCAGCCAGTGCCGTTCCCGCTGCCGCAAAACAAGACGGTGAGCACGATGAAGACGGCCTCGTCACCAGGCGGCGGGGGCTTCAACGAGCTGCGCTTCGACGACGCCGCAGGCCGCGAGCACGTCTACCTCCAGGCGCAGAAGGACATGGACCACCTGGTCAAGGACAACCTGAAACAGGCGGTCGGCGGCGACTCGACGCGGTACGCGCAGGGCCTCGACAACACCGCGGTCGGAGGCAACCGGACGAAGTTCGTCAACATGGACGAGGTCGAAGCCACGGGGCTCAACCGCTCGACGTTCGTCGGGATGAACCGCGTTTCGAACGTCGGGTCCGAGGACAGCACGCTGGTGGGGAGCCGGTGGTCGGTGACGGTGGCGCGAGGGCTCGCGCGGAGGCTCGTGCACGAGCTCGACACGACGGCCGCTCGGCTCGGGGCGACGATGCGGAGCACGGCCGACACCGTCCTCGGGCTGATCCCCATGGATCCCACGGCAAACCCGCTCGGCTCAGCGCTCGCGGACTTCTGCGGCGCAGCCTTCCGCGAGCTGCGCGGCGCGCTCGAGCTCGCCACGAGCTTCGAGACCGATCCCGGGCCGCCGCCCACGACGATCGAGGTGGTCGACCGGCAGATCAAGCTCTCGACCGGCGAGGCGTCGATCGTGCTCGACGGGCCCAACGTGACGATCAGCGCGCAGGGCGTGGTGGCCATCCACGCGATGAGCAACATCTCGATCCTCGCAGAGAAAGAGGTGGCCATCGCGGCGCGTTCGAAGGCGGCGATCATCTCCGCCACGAGCGACGTCATCGTGCAGGCCGCCAAGGACGTCCACCTGAACCCGTTCCAGGGGGGCGGCCTCGGAGACGCGCTCGCGGCGCACGGGACCGTGACGCGCGGAGACGAACCCCCGCCCGAGTTGTGCTCGCATTGCGGCACGACGCTCGAGGACGTCGACGGCATCATGAGTTGCCCCAACCATGGGGATCTGCCGGACGGGGTGGTCGTGACGAAGATCCACGATCCGCTGATCGAGGGCCTCATCGGGTCCGATCATCCGTGGGCCATGGCGCCGGGCTGGGAGGCGGTCGTGCGGGCCGTCGGGGGCCAGGCAGGGGCGCTCGATCCGAAGGCGACGCTGTCGCATGCGCAGCGCGCGGTGCTCGCGGGTACGCTGCGGAGCCGGGCCTTCATCGATCTGATGCCCGTCGACGGCGCGCCCGACATGACAGCGCTCCGCGCCGAGCAACACCGCATCCTCGCGAATGTGGTGTCCGGGAAAAACCCGACGGAAGGCACCTCGCGCGTGCCGCAAGCGCCGCAGGGGACCGTCGTGACGAACTGGCCCGGGAGCACCTACCACGCGCAGTACCTGGGCCATCGGGCTGAGACGTGGGAGACGGTGGGCGACGCCCAGGTCGACCTCGACATGAAGAGTTACGTGCCGCGAGCCTGACACGATCACGCCGCAGGGAGACCCGCATGAACAATCGCTTCGGCATCGACGACGGCAACGGCACGATCATCTACAACCCGCGACAATGGCTCGCGGACGAGCGGCGGCGCGAGCAGCTCATGTTCTACCGGTATGAGGCCGAGCGCCTCAGGCGGGAAGCAGAGGGCATGGGCTGGCTGGGCGGCGTGGTCGAGCATACTGCGCAATTTTTGAATGGTTTTTTCTCGGCCGCGACGCCGAGCTACTCGCTGACGCTGAATGTGCTGCGGGCCATGGGGTACGTCAGCCAATCGAACTTCGACACCCTGACCCGAGCGAACATCTACAACGCCACCGGCGGTGCGCTGGGGATCGTGGTGGCGTTCTGGTTGCCGACGAGGGCACAGTTCTCGCAGCACCATTTCCTGTGGCGGGTGGACACGTTCCGGATCGCGCATCCGCTGGCCCGGGGCAGCGCGCCGATCATCCAGATCATGATCCCGAACTACGCGCCTATCGTGTTCCAGCAGATGCAGGTCTTCGGACTTGTGACCGTGATGACGCAGGTCATCGCGCAAATGGCGACGGGCCTGCCGTCAGGTCAGAACCAGTGATCGAGGTGAGGAGCATGAGCGAACCCGAAGGGCACGAGGCGAAAGCCGAGGCGGCTGGGAGCGTGTGGTACGGGACCCGCAGCGATCCGATGCTGGCGCTCCAGCCGGTCCTGTGGTTCTCCGATCCCGCCGGGAACAAGGGCATTCTGGAGACGGAAGGCTGGGGCGGAGGCGCGGAGCCGGAGTCGTGCGTGACGAGCGCGCTGCGGGCGGCCGGGTTTGTCGGCGGGGAGGCGCGCCTCTCGCGGCTGCGGCTGCTCGACGACGAGCGCCAATGCATCAGGCATCACGGTTTCAACGTGCCCGAGGCCCGCTGGAGCCTGGTCGAATCGACGATGCGAGAGGTCTTGATGGGCTCGCTCGGAGGATGGACCGGGGTGCTGGCTGGACAAACCGGTTTCCACGCGCCCGCCTACATGACGCAGATCTTCGGGGTGCTCTGGGCGACGGCGGGGCGGCCGCCGGTGCACGTGGCGCATCACCTGCCGCCGGCGCCGGGGAAGTCCGGGCGAACGCCGGCCGAGCTCTCGGCTTTCCCGCTCACCGATCGGCGGCTGCTCATGTTGCTGGAGCGGTTTGGCGGGGCGAACAAGAACCCGAAGGATTGGCTGACGGATCAGAAGACGTACCTCGATATCCAGCAATACGTGAAGGTGGCGCCCGAGGCGTGCGAGTTTTGCGGAGGCCGTCTCTACGAAGACAAAGGGCATTACTGGTGCGCCAACGCCGGGCACCTGGAATCCAAGCCGGACCTGGAGCACGAATGAGCATCACGACTCGACTTGGAAACGTGCGCAGGCACTTCGCCGACACGTCGGGCTGGTCGATCGCCGGCGACGTCGCCACGGTCCCGGAGGTCTCTTTCGGAGCGCAGGCCTGGGCCATCGGGGAGATCGGCCTGAGCGTGGGCATCTCGCCCCATTCCCAGCTCGAAATCACGAACGAGGCGAACCCGACGGCGGGCCAGCTCGTCTTCGAGGGGAAATACGTCCCCAACTGGAAGCGGATGTACCGCCTCGATCTCCATTCGGTGGCGATCAGCGGCGGTCTGGGCGCCTCGCTGGTCCCGGAGACGCCCATCGGCTTCGAGGTCTCGATGGAGGTCTGGAGCAAGGCGTGGGGCACGCCGATCCTGAGGCATCGCGCCAACGGCGCCCCGCCCGCGCGCGACAACAGGCACAACTACGTGGCCGGCGATCCCACGGGTTTTCTGGGGGTGGCCATGGGCACGGTCCTCGGCGCCAGCGGCCTGGTCATAACGACCAGTGGCGGGATCAGCGTGAAGTTCTTCCAGTTCGGGAGCAATTTCATCCAGCTAGCCCGCGACCTGGGCAACCGGGATTGGCGCAGCGCGATCAGCCGCGGCCTGAGCATGCTCGTCTCCCGCAATCACCTGCAATTCCACTTCGGCGGCGTCCTCGCGGGCGTGGCCGGAAATGCGACCTTCGGCACGGGCCTGGGGCAGCTCGTCTCCGGCGAGGTCTCCCTCTCGCTCATGGCCATCTTCGTCTCGCGCCTGCACCTCTTCATTCATCACCCGGACGACGATGAGGACACCTGGCGTTACGTCTACACGCGGGGTTTTCAGTCGGACCTGACCGTCAGCGCTCCGTACAAAATCAACTACCGGCAGAACGGGATCGGTCGCTGGGATCAATCCTGGGCCAAGTAGATTCGTTCTACTGCGCCGCCTCGTCGCCAATGTCGATCAGCACCGGGGCGTGGTCGCTCGGTCGCTCGAGCTCACGGATGCTCCGGTCCACCCACACGTCCTTCGTCCGCGCAAGAAGCGGCGCAGTCACGAGGGTAAGGTCAATCCGCAGGCCGTGGTTCTTGCGGTAGGCGCCCATGCGGTAGTCCCACCAGGAGTAGATCTTCTCGTCGGGGTGGCGCTCGCGCAGGGCGTCGACGAGGCCCCACGAGAGCAGGCGTCCGAGGGCCGCGCGTTCGTCGGGGTGGCAAAGGACCTGGCCCTCCCAGCGCTTGGGCTCGTGCACGTCGAGGTTCGTCGGGGCGACGTTGAAGTCGCCGCAGATGAGCAGGGGTTCGTCGGGCTTGTGGTGCGCGGCGAGGTCGAGCCCGAGCCGCTCGAACCAGGCGAGCTTGTAGGCGAAAGGCTTGGTGCCGATGGCCTGGCCGTTGGGCACGTAGACGTTGATGATCCGCACGCCCTCGATCGTCGCCGCGATGAACCTGCGCGGCGCGTCATCCTCGTCGCCGTCGAGGTTCTTCTTCACGTCCTCGATGCCGAGGCCAAACTTCGCGGCGATGGCCACGCCGTTGTACGTCTTTTGCCCGAAGTGCACGACGCGATAGCCCGCGTCGCCGAGGGCCTCCTCGGGGAATTTGTCGTCCTCGACCTTGGTCTCCTGCATGCAGAGGACGTCGGGGCTCGCGCTCCCGAGGAAAGCGCGGAGGTGCTCCAGACGAGCGCGGATCGAGTTCACGTTCCAGGAGGCGATACGCATGGCTCCCCTCCCCTAGACCGGAAAAACCCTCGCGAGAAGGGTCAGGCGCAAAGTGCGGATTTCATGATCCGGAAGAGGCCCTCGGGGTCGTCGACGTGCACCCAGTGGTCGGCTTTTTCGAGGACGTCGACGGTGAGGGTCGGGTCCTTCAGAGCAAGCGAGGCGAGGCGCGCGCGATCGTCGGGGCTGACCGTGTTCGAGCGGCCGCCGATCACGAAGTGGGTCCGGCGTCGGCCGTCTTGCTGCTCGACGACGCGCCAGAGGTCCAAGGCGAAGTAGTCGAGGAGCAAGGCGCGGATGGCGGCGAGGTCGAGGCGGAATCGGAAGACGTCCCCGTCGCGGCGCACGTTCATCGCGAGCCAGTCGGCCTCGGCGCGCGAGACGCCGCGCGAGGTGACGAGCTCGAGGAAATGCTCGCGGGACGGGAGGTCTCTCGGGAAGGATTCGAGCATGGCGAGGACGTTCGCCGCGCCGACATGCTCCATGGCCTGAGGTCGCGCGCTGGGGGTCGAGTCGAGCACCCACAACGCGTCGAGCTCGCCTCGCCTGCGGTCGGCGTACGCGAGCGCGACCTTGCCGCCAAAGGAGTGTCCCATGACGCCCCGTACGTCGAGCGAGAGGGCCGCGCCGAGGCGCACGAGGTCGTCGGCCGCGGCGGCGAGCGTGTGGGGCGGCGACAGCTCGGTGGACAGGCCGTGGGCGCGGAGGTCGACGAGCACGAAGCCCCAGTCGGGGCAGGCCGACACGAGCGTACGAGCGAACGTGCGAAAATTTCCTCCCGACCCGAAGATGCCGTGCAGGACCAGCATGTACCTCGACGGCAGGGCCCCAGGGGCGGTCAGAAGGGCGTGGTGCGGGAGAGACGGGGTCACGGTCATGGCAGGGTTTGCCCCGACGGGAGAGGGCCGCCGGAGGCCAAGGAGGGGTAGCATGTACGCATGACGAAGAAGGCCCGGTCGACACGCGGGAGCCCTGCGCCGAAGGGTGGAGCTCCCTCAGCGAACACCCCGACGCTGCCGAAGAAGTTGTCGAATGTGTCCCTGGAAAAAATCGAACTGGACGACGTGAGCCTCGCGGAGGCGAAGGTCCACGACACCTCGTTTGAAAGGGCTTTGCTCGACGATGTGTCGTTCGAAAAAGCGAAGGTTCACAACGCTTCGTTCGAAGACGCGACGATCGACGACGCGAGCTTCGCGCGGGCGACCGTGAAGAACGTGTCGTTCGAGGGTGCGACGCTGGAGGACGTCACGTTCGCGAAGGCGAAGGTGCGCAACGCCTCGTTCGAGGGCGCGACGCTCGACGACGTGAACCTCGCAGGCGTGACGATCACGAACTGTTCGATCGACGGGCTGACGATCGACGGCGTGCGTATCGATCTTTTATTGCAGGACAAACGATCGGGTTCGCCGCGTGGCGATGGCTGATCAGGCTTCGATGAGGCCGGTGCGGACCGCGATACGCGTGAGCTCGACGGCGCTTTTGCAGCCGAGCTTCGCGTAGATCCGGACCCGGTGCGTCTCGACCGTCTTCGGGCTGATGGTCAAACGCGAGGCCGTTTCGCGCGTCGAGATGCCCGCCGCGAGGAGACGCAAGACCTGTCTCTCGCGCGGCGTGAGCGCGTCGAGCCCACCGGTACCTTCCGGCGCAGGTTTGCGCATGGCACGCACGACGGCGCCGGCGATTCGCTGGCTCAACGGAGCGCCGCCGCTGTGGATGCGCCGGATGCCGTCGATCACTTCGGCGAGCTCGCTGGTCTTCACCAGGTACCCCTGCGCTCCCGCTCGCAGCGCTTCGGCGACGCGGAATTCGTCGTCGTAGCAGCTCAACACGAGGAGCTTTGCCGAAGGAACCTGCACGCGAAGCGCCGCGAGCAGCTCGATGCCATCCCGATCGGGAATGTTCAGATCGACCAGGATGACCTCTGGCCTGATCGTCTGCACGTCTCGAAGGGCATCGGCCGCCGTGCCCGCTTGCCCGACGACGGTCATCCCAGGTTCCGCCTCCAGTGCTTTGGCAAAACCTTCCCGTAAGACCGGGTGATCATCGATGAGGTAAACGCGGATGTTATTATTGGTGTCCGACATGGCAAGGACCGCCCTTCATCGAATTGGGCCTCAGCCTGACCGGCGCGTCAAGTGCTGCTGTGGTCGGGCGCACGCCGAAGAGGCCCTACGGAAAAACCCGACCCCCGCCTATTTTTGGGACAAACCGTCCCCAGCCGATCGGACAGCCGTCCACAACATACGAATCGAGCGGCTCTCGCCGGCAAGGGGCGTGGAAGGCTCGACGACGCGGGGGCCGTGCTCGATGCAGGGGCGCATGAGTCCGAGTCCCAACGTGATGGCCGCTCCCGGCAGCCCTGACGACGAGAAGTCCGGGCCCTCGGTTTTCATCGTGGATGACGACGATGCCCTGGTCGAAGCGTTGTCAGAGCTTCTGCGGGAGGAGGGCTATCGGGTCGATGCGTTCACGGTGGCGAGCCAAGCGCTCGCGCGGCTCGAAGCAGGCGCGCGGCCCGACGTGATTTTGCTCGATTATTTGATGCCCGAGATGAAGGGCGACGCGTTCCTCGCAGCGCTCGATCACGCAGGGATCGACGTGCCCGTGATGGTCCTTTCGGCGATGAACGAGTCACGCGTGGACGTGCCGATCCGGCGCGTGCGGGCGATGATCCGCAAGCCGTTCGATCTCGAACGGTTGCTCGACGAGCTGTCGAGGCTCGCGCACGCGGCCTGAGCTTTCGGGCCTGGCACGCTCCTCGCTCCGCAGTCGAGGTTGATGTCGTCCACCGTTACCGCCGCGGTCCGAGAGGCAGAGCCAGAGTCCGGTCGCTCGTCGGGGTTCGTCGCGACGACGCCGATGCCCGGGCTCGAACATCCCTTTCGGTTGTTCGTGTGGAGCTGGGAATCGCAGAGTTTGCCCGCGCATGCGCCCGAGGTGGCCCGCGTCGGGCGCCTGTTCGATGCGCTTTTGGCGCACGGGGCGCGCCTGTCGATCGTGACGGAGGCGAGCCTCGAGCGGCTGCTTCCGATGGTCGAGGGGTCGATCGGGAAGGAGAATCGGAAGCGGCTCTACGTCGCAACGGACGGGGGCAAACGGGTCTTCGGGTTCGACCATCGCGGCAGTCCGATCGAGCTCTTCGAGGGCGATGGGTTCGGGGGGGATGCGCTCGCGTTTTTGATGCGTGAGGTCGCGGGGCCGCTGGAGATCCAGCCGGCGGACGTGCTCGTCGTGGGCGAGGCGTCGATCGAGGGGGCGGTCGTGCTGTCGGGGGAGCCAGCGGGGCTCGGGCGGCTCGCGGAGATCCTCGAGCAGCAGCTCGCCATCGAGGAAAAACTCGGGCCGTTCGCGCCGCCGAGGGACGCGGCGTGGTCGATCGTCGAGAGCGGATTCGACGTGGCGCGCGAGCACGAGATCGAGTCGCTCTTGACGATCGCCAACGGGTACCTGGGGATCCGCGGATCGGTCGCGGAGGGCAGCAGCGTGTCGCGGCCGGCGACGTTCCTCGCGGGGGCGTTCGAGCCTTCGTCGGACGTGTCGTCGGTGCCGGAGCTCGTGATCGCGCCGGACTGGGGGCGGCTCAAGTTCACGGTGGAAGGCGAAGCCTTCGCGGTGGAGACGACGGCGATGGAGCGGCACCACCGGACGCTCGACATGCGGCGCGGGCTGCTCTTGCGCGAGGGGCTCGGGACAGGGGCAGGCGGGCACGCGACGCGGATCCGGACTGCACACCTCGCGTCGCTGGCGAACCGGCATCTCTTGCTGGAGGCGGTGGAGATCACTCCGCAAAATTTCTCGGGGACGGTGGTGGTCGACGCGGTGCTGACGGGCAACGTGAAGAGCGGAAGCGGCTCGTCGCACTGGGCGAGCTTCGAGCCACGCGAGGGCCTCGCGGGGCCGATGCTCGTGGGACGGACACACGGCGGGCTCGAGCTCGCGCTTTCATCACGCGCGACGTCGGCAGATCCAGGATCGATGGAGATGCGTTGCGAGCGGGAGCTCGGGCCGGTGTCGGCGACGGAGCGGTGCACGCTGCGTGTACGGCTCGGCGAGGGGAGCACGTTGCATCGGGTGGTCGGGTTGGTGACGTCACGCGACGTGGACGATCCGGCGCGACGGGCGGAGGCGCTCGGGCGGGAGACGGCGGCGACGTCGTTCGAGGCGTTGCTCGAGGAACACGTGGCCGCGTGGCAGGCGCGGTGGAAAAGGTCGAACGTGGAGATCGACGGGGCGCCGCGGATCGAGCGGGCGCTGCGGTTCGCGCTCTACCACCTGATCGCCACGGTGCATCCGCATGATCCGCGGTGCTCGATCGGCGCGCGCGCGCTCTCGGGAGAGGCGTACCGAGGTCACGTCTTCTGGGACACGGAGATCTTCATGGTGCCGTTCTACGTGCACACGTGGCCCGAGGCGGCGCGGACGCTCTTGCTCTACCGGCATCTCACGCTCGACGGAGCGCGGCGCAAGGCGAAGAAGCTCGGCTACGAGGGCGCGCTTTACGCGTGGGAGTCGACGGACACGGGGGACGAGACGACGCCGGAGTTCGTGCGGAGCCCTGTCGGCGAGATCGTTCCGATCCTGTCGGGGTTCGAGGAGCACCACATCAGCGCCGACGTGGCGTACGCGCTCTGGGAGTACGCGCGGATGACGGGGGACGAGCGGATCCTGCGCGAAGAGGGCGCGGAGATCCTGATGGAGACGGCGCGTTTCTGGGTGAGCCGCGGCGAGACGAAGGCCGACGGCAAGTTCCACATCCACCGCGTGATCGGGCCGGACGAGTACCACGAGAGCGTCGACGACAACGCGTTCACGAACTGGATGGCACGACAGAATCTTCGGTACGCGGTGGCGATCGCGCGGGGCGTGGGGCGCGAGAAGGCGGCCACGCTCGGGGTGGGGCCGGACGAGATCGCGCGGTGGGAAGAGGTCGCTTCGCGGATGTATCTCGGCGTGGATCCGCGCACAGGGCTCATCGAGCAACACAAGGGGTTCTTTGAGCTCGAAGAGGTGAACGTGGCCGCGTACTCGCCGCGCACGGTGCCGCTCGACGTGCTCCTCGGTCGCGAGCGGACACGCGCATCGCAGGTGGTGAAACAAGCGGACGTGGTGCAGCTCCTGGCGCTCTTGTGGGACGATTTTTCGCCGAGCGCGCGGCGGGACAATTTTCTCTACTACGAGCCTCGCACAGCCCATGGAAGCTCGCTCTCGCCGGGGATCCACGCGCTCGTGGCGGCGCGGCTCGGGCTCGTCGAGACGGCGGCGCGGTACCTCGAGCAGACGGCCGCGATCGATCTCGGGAACAACATGGGCAACGCTGCCGGTGGGGTGCATGCGGCGGGGCTCGGGAGCCTGTGGCAGGCGGTGGTCTTCGGCGTGGCGGGGCTGCGGACGGCGCCCGCGGATCCGGAGACATTGATCCTCGAGCCGAACCTCTTGCCGGGGATGCGGCGCGTGTCCTTGCCGATCGCGCTGCGCGGGCGCTCGCTCGAGGTGCACACGTGCCGCGATGCGGTGGAGGTGCAGGTGGTGGACGGGCCCGCGCCGATCGGTCTCTCGATCGGCGGACGGGCCGGGGTGAGACACGTGGTGCGCGCCGAGCCGGGGCGCTCGTATGCGGCGCGCCGGGATGAAGAAGGGTTTTTGGCGTGGGAGGAGATCAGGCCATGAAACCGGTGGAGCTCGCAGATCGAAGACCCACGAGCGTCGAGCGAGGCGAGGACGAGGGTCCGCGCAGCGAGTCGCGGCCGAAGAGGCACCGCGTGCTCGTGGTCCTGAACGGGACGGGCGAGGGCGCAGCGTCGGCGATCGCCATGGGCCGGCTCGTGGCGACGACGCTGCATGAGCCGCTGCACGGGCTCTTCGCATCCGAGGCGCCGATCGCAGCAGGCGAGTTACCGAGGCTCCTCGGGCTGCCCTTCTCCGCGCTCGACGGCATGGTGCTCGACGTCGAAGTGGGGGATCCCGTCGATCGGATCGTGACCTTCACGCAGACGCATCCGACGGCGTTCGTGATCGTGGCGGCGGAGAGCTCGGCGCACGACGGGCTCGGGCTGGGCGAGCTCGCCGCGCAGACGATCGAGCAGTCGCTCGCGCCGGTGCTCGTCGTAAGGCCGTGCCATAGGCTCTCGCTTTCGCGGATCCTCGTTCCGCTCGATGGGACGCCGAGCACGGCAAGCGCGCTCGAGCCCGCGGGAGAGCTCGCGCGGAGGGCGGGCGCGTCGCTCGACATCGTGCTCGTGGGGGAGGCGCATCACGGGCCGCAAATGGAGCATGGCGCGATGGGGGCGCCGCAATACGTCGACCAGCCGCATCACGAATGGCCCGCGTTTTCGGGCGAGTTCGTGCACCGTTTCTTGAACACGATCGGGCACTGCCCCAAGGACGTGCCGACGCGTTTTTTCCTGGGTGCCGGCGACCCGGCCGACGAGATCCTCCGCTTCGGCGAGCTGCTCGGCTCGGATCTGATGGTGCTCGTGTGGCACGGGCTCGCGAGTGAGGAACATGGAGCGATCTTCCAGCGTGTCTTGCGCCGGGGTTCCTGCCCCGTGCTCGTGCTGCGCTGCTCCTGACATGAACCGGGCCGCTGCTCGCTTTCTCCCGGACGGCGGCGTCGGTGTGCGAGGAGGGCCGGGCGACAGGCAGGGGCGGGTGGTATCTTCGAGTGATATGCCCGCACGTGAGCTTACCGCATCGGAGTGCCTGAAGCGCATCGACCCGGCGGAGCTGCCGTTCCAGACGACAGACGAGGTGGAGCCCGTCTCGGGCATCGCGGCCCAGGAGCGCGCGCTCGCGGCGCTGTCGTTCGGGCTGGATATCCGGCACTCGCGTTTCCACGTGGTCGTCGTGGGTCCGCCCGGGTCGGGCCGGACGTTCTGCGCGCGGCAAGTCGCGCGGAGGCTCGCGGCGACGTTGTCCACGCCGGACGACATGTTGCTCCTGCCAAACCCGCGCCGTCCGAGCGAGCCGACGGTGCTCACGCTCCCCGCGGGCGAGGGTCGGCCGTTCACGGAGGCGATGGAGGAGCTCTACGCGAAGCTGCTCGAGTCGGTCCACGGCGCGACCGAAGGCGAACGCTGGAAACAAGCACGAGCGCGAGGACAGCGGCGCGTGGAGGCGGAGGAGTCGCGGCTCGAGGAAGAGCTGCGTGGGCAAGCGAAGGGGTTCGGGCTCGATGTGGTACGCGCGGGGCGTGAGTTCCAGGTGACGCCGCTCGTCGACGAGAGCCCGCCGAGCGAGTCGATCCGGCAGATCACGACGGCGATCGAGGCGTTCGAGGAGCGGCTGGCCGAGGTGCAGGACGAGGCGGACGCGGAGCTGCGGGGCACGACGAAGCAGCTGCTCGGCGACGCGGTGAAGGCGTGTTTTTCCCCGGTGCGCGCGCGCTTCGAGGGACGGGACGAGCTGCTCTCGTTCCTCGGCGAGGTGGAGACGCTCGTCCTACGCGAGACGCGCCTGCTCGTGGACGAACCCGGCGGCGACGAACATCCGGCGCTCGTGGAGGGCATCGTGGTGCCGACGTTGCTCACCGAGCACAAGCCGGGGTCGGGCGCGCCGGTCGTGGAGGTGCCGTACCCGACGCTCTCCGCGCTTTTTGGTCGAAGTTACGCGCCGCCCGACAAGGGCACGCCGCCGGAGCCGGGGTTCGCCGTGGCGGGCGCGCTGCACCTGGCGAACGGCGGATTTTTGATCCTGCCGGCGAACGCGTTGCTCAAGAACGAAGCGCTCTACGAGCAGCTCAAGGCTTGCCTTCTCGCGGGCAAGTTCATCGTGCCCGAGCACAACCCGACGTATTACCGCGGCACGAGCGAGGAGCTCATGTTCCCGCCGATGCTGCTCGACTTGAAGGTCGTGCTCATCGCGAGCCCCGACCTCTACCAGGACCTGCACGAGGCCGACCCCGAGTTCTCGCAGCTCTTCAAGGTGCAGGCGCGCTTCGAAGGGACGATGCCCCTCGCGGCCTCGCTCGCGACGTACCCCTCGTTCCTCGCGGACATCGTGCGCGAGCGGCGCCTCTTGCCGCTCACGGCCGACGCCGTGGGGGAGCTTTTTTTCTACGGAGGCAGGCTCGCCGAGAGCCAGCGCAAGGTGACGGCGCAGCTCGGTCTGCTCGCCGAGGTCGCGACGGAGGCGAGTTACCGCGCTGCGCGCCAGGGCAAACACGTGGTCGACGGCGCGGAGATCTGCGGCGCGCTCGCGGCTGCGCGCAGGAGGAGTGATCATTTTCGCGACCAGGTGCACGAGCTGCTCGCCGACGGCACGATCCGCATCGAGGTGACGGGACGGCGCGTCGGCCAGGTGAACGCGATCTCGGTGCTGAGTGATGGACCGGTGACGTTCGGAAGGCCGTGCCGCGTGACGGCCGTCGTGTATCCGGGGACCGAGGGGCCGGTGAACATCGCGCGCGAGGTCGAGATGAGCGGGCCCATCCACGCGAAGGGCGTGCTCGTTTTGTCGGGCTTTCTTTCGCTGCGTTTCGCGCAGATCCGGCCCCTCTCTTTCGGCGCCTCGCTCGTCTTCGAGCAGACGTACGAGGCGATCGACGGCGACAGCGCCTCCTCGAGCGAGCTCTACGCGCTCCTGTCGGCGCTCTCGGGATACCCGTTGCGGCAAGATCTCGCGGTGACGGGCAGCGTGGACCAGCAGGGCGGCGTGCTCCCCGTGGGCGGGCTGAACGAGAAAATCGAGGCGTTTTACGACCTCTGCGCGGCCAAGGGCCTGACGGGCCACCAGGGCGTCTTGATCCCCGCGGCAAACCAGCACGCGCTCATGTTGCGCAGCGACGTGGTCGAATCCATTGAGCGTGGACAATTCCACGTACACGTGGTCGGCGCAGTCGAGGAGGGTATCGAGCTCCTTACGGGTTCACCGGCAGGTATCGCAGACGACAGTGGGCATTACCCCGCGGGCACGGTTTTCGGGGCGATCGAGCACCGTCTCGAGCGGTTTTTGCGGGCGATCGCGGAGACCGGGCGGTCGCGGTAGCGACGATCGCAGCCTTCCGCTCGCATTGTGCATTTGCGCCGCGTATCGCCCGGGACACTCCGCCAGGGCTTCCCGTACGTCACTTCCGTCCATTTCTTGCTGCACGGCCGCCACGACTTCCCTGTAGACTGCGCTTGAACGCGCACACCGATGTTTCGTCGGGCGCGGAGGCTTCGAGCTTTCTGAGGAGTGGCCATGCGGAACTTGCGAAACCTGGTGAAGTGGATCGGCCTCTTCGGCCTTGCAGGCAGCACGATGCTGGGCGCCGCGTGCACGGCCACGGGGGGCCGCAGCGTGTTCAACGACGGGGGCTCGGACGGCGACGACTCCAGCGGCAACGTCGGTGGAATGGGCGGCATGGGGCAGGGCGGCACGAGCTCCGCGTCGGACGGCGTCGGCGGCTGCTTCGGCGTCGACTGCACCACGGGCCAGGGCGGCGGCGGCACGGTCTGCAACACCAATACCGACGTCGACGATGACATGGACGGGTTCAGCGAGGCGGCGGGCGACTGCAACGATTGCGACGCCAACGTCAGTCCGAATTCGGTCGAGGTCATCGGCAACGTGATGGACCCGATGTACAAGGCCTCGGACGAGAACTGCAACATGGTCGCCGACGAGGCGGTCGAGACCTGCGATTCGGCCCTCGCCGTCGACAGCGCCGATCCGATCGACGCGGCGCGCGCGGTCGAGCTCTGCAAGGTCGCCACGCCGGGCACCACCGAATGGGGCGTCCTCAGCGCGCAATGGGTCATGGCCGATGGATCACCGGCCAACGGCAGCGCGAACTACCACCTCGGCCACGGCATCCTGAGCGGCTTCGGTCCGAACGTCACGCCGCGCGCGGGCAGCCGTGTCTTCAGCGTCTCCAGCGGCGCGGCCCGTCAGCCGACGGATCCTCTACCAGAGCCCCGGCGGCTTCAGCAAGGGTTACTCCAGCGGCCATCCGCAGGGCTTCCCGAAGGAGTCGCCGGCGTGCCCGGGCGTCACCACGGGGACGCCGTTCGACGCGACGGCGGTCGAGCTCGAGATCCGCGCGCCGCAAAACGCGAAGGGCTTCTCGTTCGACTTCAACTTCTACACGTACGAGTGGCCGGGCTTCATTTGCAGCCAATACAACGACTTCTTCGTCGCGATCCTCTCGCCGGTCCCGATGGGCCAGAACGACGGGCAGATCTCGTTCGACTCGCAGGGCAACCCGATCAGCGTGAACAACGCCTTCATGAACGTCTGCGGTTGCGCGAACGGGCCGCCCTGCACGGCGGGCGGAAAATCATTCGCTTGCCCGCTCGGCACGGCGGAGCTCAATGGCACCGGGTTCGAAGGGCACGCGGCGACGAGCTGGCTGAAGACCCAGGCGCCGGTCACGCCGGGCGAAATCATTCGAATTCGCTGGGGTGCTTATGACTCGGGCGACGGCATCCTCGATTCGACGGCCATCATCGACAACTGGCAATGGAGCGCCGAGGCCGGCACCACCGTCGGCACGGCCCCGATCCCGCCCAAGTAATCGTTTTTCTGGGCCGCACGGGCAACGCTCACAGGAGCGCTGCCCGTCAGCGGTGATCCCAGCGCAGGCCCACGTTCACCGGGCGGAAGCCCCGCCGTGTGAATGGGAGCGAGGGCGCATGCGATTCACAGGATCCCGCCCAGGCACCCTTGTTAAAATTGGGAGTCAACAACAGGTTTGCCGCTCGCGCTGCACGGAAACGTGTACGCTCCGCTTATGTTGCCCGCCCTTGGCCATCTCGCACGGAAACGCGCCCCTGCCCTGCTCGCGGTCCTCGCTTTTGCCGCAGGCTGCGGGGGCCCGGCCGAGGAAACGACGCCGAAGTTCCCAGAAAAATCCGTAGCGACCGCGACGCCTCCGGCACCACCCGCGTCGACCTGCGCGATCCTCTCGATCAACGACACGTACCGCATCGAATCGCTCCCAGGCG
>JANMGF010000830.1:0-6857 GCA_031374535.1 Polyangium sp. (in: bacteria) | reverse complement strand
GATGTCGTAGTGGCGGCGCTGCACGATCTCCTGCGTGGTCTCGTCGAAGGCGCTGTTCAGCGAGGGGTGCTTCTTCAGCGCGGCGACGACGGCCTTCACGAAGAAGGGCAGGAACGTGAGTTTTACGTTTGCCTTGTCCGCCGCGGGTTTCAGGCGCGCGCGGAGGTCCTTCAACGCCGTGACGTCGCACTCCTCGACGAACGTGAAATGCGCCGCCGTGTGTTTCGAGCGGCCCATCTGCTCGAAGATACGCTTGCGCACGCCACGCAGCGGGATCCGCTCCTCGAGCGACTCCTCGCCAGCCGGAGGCGGCGGAACACGCACGGGCGTGGGGGCCTTCGAAGGCGCGACGGGCGCAGGCGCGGCAGGCGCAACGACGGGCGCGGAGGTCGTCGGAAGGCTCTCCGGCACGTGGGCAGCCGCGGCCGTGTGCATCGCCGTGGGCGCAACGACGGGCGCAGAGGACGCGCCACGAACGTCGTCCTTCGTGACGCGCCCGCTCGGCCCCGTGGGCGTGATGCGGCGCAGATCCACGCCGAGGTCTCGCGCGAGCTTACGCGTGGCGGGCGTGGCGAGAGGTTTTTCGTTGTAGTACGAGGCGACCGAAGGCGCGGTGATCCCGTTCGTCGTGTGCGAGGACGCGCTCGACGCGATCGGCATGAGGTTCATGCCGGGCAGGTCTTCCTTGATGTCGCCGACGGCCGTGGCCGCAGGCCCATCACTTTTTGACGATGGGGCCGCTGCCGGAACGCTCGCCGCCGTGGGTTCGGCCGCGGCGGAGGGCGCGACGTGCACGGGCGCAGGCGTCTCCGCGGTCTTGTCACCGTCGAGGTCGAAGACGACGAGCACGGAGTACACGGCGACGACCTGCCCCTCCTTCGCGCGCGTCTCGACGATCTTTCCGGACTTGGGCGCGGTGATCGTGACGGTCGCCTTGTCCGTCATCACCTCGACCATGGGCTGGTCTTCCTTGACGATGTCACCGGGCGCGACGAGCCATTTGACGATCTCGCCTTCGGTGACGCCCTCGCCGATGTCGGGCAGCTTGAATTCGAAGCTTGCCATCTCAGTACCTCGCGGTCTCGATGAGCGCCGGCAGGATGCGGTGGGAGAGCGGCAGGTACTCCATCTCGAGCGTGTACGGGAAGGGCGTGTCGAAGCCCGTCACGCGCCTCGGCGGCGCCTCGAGGTGAAGGAAGGCCTTCTCGTTGATGAGCGAGACGATCTCCGCGCCGAGCCCGCAGCTCTTCGGCGCCTCGTGCACGACGACCACACGGCCGGTCTTCTTGACCGACGTGATGATCGTCTCGATGTCGAGCGGCCAGAGCGTACGCAGGTCGACGACCTCGCAGTCGACGCCCTGCGCCGCCGCCTGGTTCGCCGCCTCGAGCGCCTCGTAAAGCATCGCGCCCCAGACGACGATCGTGACCTTCTCGCCCTTGCGCACGACGCTCGCCTTGCCGAGCGGCACGACGTGCTCACCCTCGGGGACCTCGCCCTTGGCCGCGCGGTAGATGCGCTTCGGCTCGAAGAAGAGGACCGGATCGGGATCGCGGATCGAGGCGAGCAAGAGGCCCTTCGCGTCCGCCGGGTTCGAAGGACAAACCACCTTGAGGCCGGCGACGTGGATGAACTGCGCCTCGGGCGACTGCGAATGATAATGGCCTCCGCGAATGCCGCCGCCCGTCGGCGTGCGGATCACGAGCTTGGCCGGGTACTCGCCGCCCGAGCGATAGCGGTACTTCGCCAGCTCGGAGACGATCTGATCGTAGGCGGGGAAGATGAAGTCGGAGAACTGGATCTCGGGGACGGGGACGAGGCCGTAGAGGGCCATGCCGATCGCCGTGCCGATGATGCCCCCCTCGGACAGCGGGGTGTCGATCACGCGGTCGTCGCCGAACTCGTCGAAGAGGCCCTGCGTGACGCGGAAGACGCCGCCGACCTTTCCAACGTCCTCGCCGAGGATGACGACGCGGTTGTCGCGCCGCATCTCGTGGCGGAGGGCGTCGTTGATGGCCTGAACCATGTTCATCTGAGGCATCGTGCTATCTCTCCGTGACCTTCTCGAAAGGAGGGCGGGGGCTTTCCCCGATGATCAGTGGCCGTGCCCCTTGGCGCGCGTACCACGCAAAAGCTCGTCCCGCTGCTCTTGCAGGTGCCAGGGCACCTCGCCGAAGACATCCTCGAACATCGACGCGAGCGAAGGCGGCGCCGTCTTCTCGGAGATCGCGATCGCGGCCTTGAGCTCGGCGTCGAGCTCGACCTCGAGCTCCTTGTCCTGCGCGTCGGTCCAGCCGGTCGTCTGCTCGATGTAGCGGCGCAAGCGCGGGACCGGATCGAGAAGGCGCCACGATTCGACGCCCGCCTCGGGCCGGTACGCCTTGGGATCGTCGCTCGTCGAGTGGCCCGAGAGCCGGTAGGTGAGCGCCTCGATGAGCGTCGAGCCCTCGCCCCGCGCCGCACGAGCGACCGCGTCGCGGGTCACCTTGATGACCGCGAAGATGTCGTTGCCGTCGCACCGCACGCCCGGCACGCCGTACGCGATGCCCTTCTGCGCGAACGTCTCGCTCGCGGTCTGGCGCTCGGTGGGCACGCTGATGGCCCAGCCGTTGTTGCGGCAAAAGAAGACCACCGGCGTCTTGAACACGCCCGCGAAGTTCATGCCGTTGTGGAACTCGTTCGAGCTCGTGGCGCCGTCGCCGAAGTACACGAGCACCGCCGCGTCCTCCTTGCGGATCTTCGCGGCCCACGCGAACCCGACGGCCTGCGTGATCTGCGTGCCGATCGGCGAGCTCACCGAGCCGAACTTGCCGCTCTTCCACGTGTAGTGGTCCGGCATCTGGCGGCCCTTCACGGGATCGTTCGCGTTGCCGAACATGTTGTCCACGTACCTTTGGAGCGGCATCCCGCGCCAGAGCGCCGCTGCAAACTCGCGGTAGCAGGGGAAGATCCAGTCGTTCTGCCGCATGGCGAAGGCGCTGCCGAGGATGCTCGCCTCTTCGCCGAGGCAACCGATGTGGAAGCCGATGCGGCCCTGGCGCTGCAGGAGGACGAGGCGCTCGTCGAGCAAACGCGCGCGGAGCATCGCGCGGTAGAGGGTGAGCACCTCGTCGGTACGAAGACCCGGATCGTTCGCCGGATCGAGGGTGCCGTCGTCGCGGAGGACACGCACGACGTCGGGCGCGTGCGCGTCGAGCGGATGCCGCGCGACCGGGTGGGCGGAGCCGTCCGTGCTGCCCCCCAAGGCAGAGGAGGCGAGGCTCGATGCGGGTTGGGTGGCAGTGCTCATGATGGCGCCCGGACCGTAGTCAAAGGGCGACAGAATGGCCAGGGGACAAGCGAAGATCACGCCATTTTACAACACGCCGCGTCGTGACTGCGGCGACTGCGAAAACGCTACGAGAACCGGCGTAATGAGTGCTCGATTCTCGTGCTGCACCTGCACAGCGCCGTGCGAGAAGAGGTGCCGGCTACGTCGAACTCGAGGCCACGCCGAGCGCCTCGTGGGCCTCCGCGATCGCCGCTTCGACCGCCGCCGGACCAAGCGTGAAGCGCTGCGCGATCCGCTCGAGCAAGGCGCGCTCCGCAGGCCGGACGCCGCCCGACGCGTGCGCCATGATCGCCGCAATGCGTAGCACCTCGTGCTGATGATTCGGATGCGTGATCATCTGGGCGATGTGCGCGACGCGCTCGTCCTCGGTCTCACGCGCGCGCGCCGCGACGAGCTCACCGAAGAGGGCCTCGATCTGCTCGGGCGAGACCTTGCCGTCGCAACCGATGCCCACGATGGCCCGCAGCACGGCGTCCTCCGTCGCGGAGAGCGGGCCGTCCGACATGGCCACGAGGTACGCGCTCTCCACCGTGCCCTCGAAGAGCGCGGCGGCCGCGGGATCGAAGCCAGAAGGGGCCGTGGCCTCGTCCCCCACGGGGCGGCTCTGCGCGAGCCGCGCCGCCTGCGCCAGGATCGAGTGCCGCACGCCGCGCGGGGCATTCGGCCCTGGCTGTGCAACACACCGCGTGACGCGCTCGAGGAACTTCTCGTCAGGGGAGCTCATGCCGGGATCCTTCCCTCACCGCCCCTTTTCACACACTCCAGCCGAAACGCCAAGCCCTGGCGCTCTTCCGTTCACCGCCGCACGAGCGAGGCGGCCGGGACGAGACCTACCGCCTCACCACGAGCACCCAGCGGAACCTCGACGCTCGGAGCCACGCCGAGCTCGAGCGAAACCCGCGCCGCCTCGCGCCGCGCGACCTCGAGCCGCGCATCGAGCTCGGCCTGGACATCACCGCCTTCCGCGCCTTTGTCCCGCAAGAGGCTACGCAGGAACACCTCGGCCGCCTTGTAGCTCGACCGGACGAGAGGTCCGCTGGCCGCGTACAAAAACCCCATGGCGAGCGCCGCTTCCTCGTACTGCGCGAACGTCTCCGGGGGGACGAAGCGGAGGACCTCGTGGTGCTTGGGCGTGGGCCGGAGGTACTGGCCGATGGTGACGACATCGACGCCGACGCCGCGAAGATCACGCAGGGTCTCGACGACCTCGTCGTCCGTCTCGCCCACGCCGACCATGATCGAGCTCTTCGTGAGTTGACCCTCGAACCCCAACGCCTGCGCGCGTTGCTTGGCACGATCGAGCACGGTGAGGGACTGCTCGTAGCTCGATCGCACGTCACGCACGGTGCGCGTGAGGCGGCGGATGGTCTCGACGTTGTGCGCGAAGACGTCGGGGCGGGCGTCGACGACGGTGTCGACAGCGGAGAGGTGGCCGCAGAAGTCACCGACGAGGGTCTCGACGAGGATGTCGGGGCGGAGCGACTTGAGGCGCTGGACGGTGCGGCCCACGTGCTCGGCGCCGCCGTCGAGGAGGTCGTCGCGGTTGACCATGGTCATGACGACGTACTGGAGATCGAGCCGGGCGATCGCGCGCGCGACGTGCTCGGGCTCGCGGGTGTCGACGGCGCCGCGGGGGTTACCGGTGGTGACGGCGCAGAAGCGGCAGCCGCGGGTGCAAACGTCGCCGAGGAGCATCACCGTGGCCGTGCCCTCGCGCCAGCACTCGCCGACGTTGGGGCAACGCGCCTCCTCGCAGACGGTGTGGAGGTCGAGCTCGCGGAAGGTCTGCTTGAGGTGATGGTAGGTGTCGCCGCCCGGCGCGCGGACTTTCAACCAGGGGGGCTTGGGGGCGAAGCGGGAGGCGGCGGTCATGGGTTCCGTTCTGGAGCGATGGCGCGGGCGCGGCAAGGGGTTCGCGCGGGGCGCACGAACGGACGGGACGGGCGCGCGTCAACGTCCGCGGCAGGTTTCAAGTCCGTCGTATACGCGTCCTCGACTTGCGTGACGCCGTGGCGATGCGGTCATCCGCGCTGAACACGTCTTCGAGCGTCTTCACGGTGAGCATCCGGAGCGCCCAGCGGGCGAGGGCGGCCTCATCGGCGGCGAGGATCCGCGCGCGCACGTCGGCTGGCAAGGCGCCGAACCGCGCCGTGAGGAGCTTGCGCAGCATCCGCGCCTGTCCCTGGGTGCGGCCTTCTGCGAGGCCTTCTGCGAGGCCTTCTGCGAGGCCTTCCGCGAGACCTTGCTCCCGACCCTTCTGTAGACCCCTCTCCTCGATCTCGTCCAGCCAGGTCATGATCGTCTCCCGAGCCTCCGAACCCGCCGCCGCATTCTCCAGGATCTCTTCGACCTTCTCCACGCCGATGCGCTCGTGCGTGGCTGCAAGATACCGCAGCAGCACGCCGAGTGCAGCAAGGCCGTCCTTTGCGAGGAGCACCTCGTCGAGGGCCACCGCGATTCTCCCGATTTCCCGCTCGAACCGCGCATCGTCACCCGCCACGGACAGACACCACAGGACCACTTGCCCGAGCGCCGTGAGCGCCTGGTCCACGAGATCACCCGCGCGCCCCCCGCCGAGGTCGATCAGCCGGAGCTCGAAGCGCGGTACGAACGGCGTGAGCGTAGGCCGTACGGCCTCGTCCATCGGGACGAGATCCTGGAACGCCGTGGCCGCAGTCCAGCCATTCTCGCTGTGATGCACGACGATGGGGATGATCGGCGGTAGCTCCTTCAGGCCCGGGTCGTCGCGGACGAGCTGCTCCCAGAGCCGCATCATGTAGAGGCCCATGCGAAAGACCATGAGCGGCTCGACCTTGCGTTGCTGCTCGACGAGGGCGTGGAAGTAGACGGCCTTCCCGCGGATCCCGGCCGAAAAGACGAGATCGCCATGGCGATGGCGGAGCGCGCGATCGACGAAGCTGCCCTGCTCGAGGCGAAGGGTGCTCCAGTCGATGGCGGCGGAAAGCTCTTTGGGGAGCGCAGACCGGAGCAGGCCGACGGCGTGTTCGCGCTGGGAAAATGCCCATTTGAAGAGCGCGTCGTGCGGCTGCGGCACGGGGGCAGAGCGACGCGGCTTCGGCATGGTCAGGACGTTTGTCCCGGAAGCACCAGGAGGAACAAGTTTTACGGGGTGCGAGGACCGCGCTCGGTGGACGAGTGGACGAGAGAGGCGAAGGTCTGGAGAAGCCCGGGGGGAACTGCTGATGACCGTGGGTCGCGAGGGGATGCGGCGGGTGCACGGGTGCCTCGTGCACATCGATCTCGTGGGGGAGGATGTGGTGATCCAGCGGGATGGCACTGAGCACGGGGTCGCGCCGGAGCTCGTGCGGGGAGGGATCGCGCCGGAGAGGATCGTGCTCGCGTTCCATGTGTATGGGGCGAAGAGGTATTCGGAGCTTTTGGCGGCGTGAAATCCGACCTGCGAGCTACTTCTTTGGCAGGGGCAGATGCTCACCACAATGCCCCACGAAGACTCGCGTCCGACCATCCACTTTGGTGGTCCAGACGTGAATTCTCGTGCTCGAGC
>JANMGF010000788.1:0-4611 GCA_031374535.1 Polyangium sp. (in: bacteria) | reverse complement strand
GGGGCGGACAGCCCCCCGCGGGGTCCGGGGCGGCGCCCCGGCTCCACGCCTCCAGGGTCAAGACGAGCGGCGCGTTTTGACCTTCGGCCGGTCCTCGGGACCGGACGCGTAGTTCGCGAGTGCGTGCTCGAGCTCCTTCTGCACGCGCGTCACGAGATCGGCCGGCTCGAGTACGCGGGCTGTCTCGCCGAAGCCGAGGACCCACGACGTCAGCTCCGTCATGTCGCCGATGTCGAGCGACAGGCGAACGCCTCCGCCTTGCAGCTCCTCGATGAGCTGCGACGGGTGCACTTTGCGCGTCCGCACGAAGTCGGCGACCTTCGCGCTGAAGTCGATCACCACGCGCGTCGGCGCGCCGCCGGACCAGATGCCGAAGGTGCCCTGGAAGTAGTCCTCGACGCGGAAATTGGCGGGGAGATCGAAGCGCTCGGTCGTCGCGCATTCGGTGTCGCGCATGCGGTCGAGGAGGAAGGTGCGGATCTCGCCGCGGCCTACGTGCAGGCCCACGCAGTAAATCGCGTCCTTGTAGAGGACCATCGCGTAGGGGTGGATCGTCACCTTGTCCTCGCGGCCGTCCTTCGCGCGGCGGTACCGGCAAATGAGCGGGCGCAGATCGGCGACGGCCTGGAAGAGGTCGTCGAGGGCCTCGGTGTGGGTCGCGTAGTCCTTCGGGGCGAAGGGCAGGTAAAGGAAACGCTCCTCGAGGCGGGCATCGGCGACGCCGGCGTTCGGGCCGCGGCCAGGGCGACGCGCGACGCCGAGGAGCTGCTGGGCCGCCAGATCGATCTCTTCGTACAGCGTCGAGCCACGCATGGGCTCGAAGAGGCGGCGCGCGGCCAGGAGCGCGTAGGCTTGCGTGCGGCGCACCTCGACGCGACGGGGCGCTTCTCCCGGGGCGAGGCGCCAGAGGCGTATGCCGCCGGGCTTGGACGTGCTCGAGACGAGGTCGAGATCGCGGCGCACCTCGGCGAGGTACCGGCGCATCGATCGCGGGGTCACGCCGAGCTCCCGGGCGAGCTCGTAGATCGTCAGCCCCTTGGGGTGCCGTTGCAGGAGCGCGCGGAGCGTGTCGAGGCGCCTGTGCTGCGTGAACGGGCCCTTGGGACGGCCCCGTGCGCGGCTAGAGCCGACGGCGGAGGACGATCCTGCGCCGCTCGCTTGCGGCGCGCGTCCTTCCGAGGCCGCAGCGCGGCCCGCAGCGGCGGCGCCGGTCGCGGCGCGGCGGGTCGAAGAAGTTGCATCGCGTCCAGTGGTCGAAGGGGCGGATCCCACGGTACGACATTCGTGTATCGCAACGCGCGCCTCCGGGAAAGCACGTTCATGGTTCCCCCCGACAGGGTTCACATGCAACCATGAGGGTGCTGCCGTGCGTGCGTGCTCTTCAATCTCACCCGGGTGCGGGTGGGATGGGGGTTCGCCCGACCCCACGGAAGCGGGGACAGGTCACGATGTTCACCCGGGTCTTTCGTACGTTTCTTGGGCAACGCGCGGCGCGCGTGAAGGCAGGAGTGATCGGCGGCTTGATCGCGTCGACGCTCGCGGTCGTGAGCCCTGCGCTCGCGGAGCCGGTCGAGTGTTTGTCCTTCGACCCGTCGCTCTGGCCGGCGCCGTCGAAGCCGTACTTCATGGTCATGTTCGACACGTCGAGCTCGATGACCATCTCGGTCGCCTCGAACAACTCGTGCAGCTACCCGAACAACCGCCTTGGCCATGGCCGTTGCGCCATGAAAAACACCTTCCAGGCGTTCGCAGGGCAGGCGAACTTCGGGCTCGCGACCTTCGCGAAGATCCCCAAGAGCTGCGCCCCCGGCTGCTTCACGGGCTGCGTCTACAGCGATTACACGACGAACGCGGGGCTCGCCGGCTGCGGCTCGGAGCCCGCGACGTGTGGGACCCCGCCCTTGGCCCAGCCCAACTCGGGCTGTCGCGACGGCGCGAACATCGTGGTGCCGCTCCTCGTCGACAACTTCTACAGCCCTCCGCCGAACGTCTCGAACATCAACGAGCTCCTCAAGTGGGTCGACAACGACTGCGCGGACAACAAAGAGCTCTTCGCGACGGGCAACACGCCGCTGAACGGCATGCTGCGCAGCGCCCAGAAGTATTTCGCCGAGGGCTGGCCGAGCCCCGTGACGGCGGGCCTCACGTACCCCTCGCCGCTCGCGGATCTCGCGGCGGGTGAGCGCCCGTGTCGATCGGTCAACGTCATCCTCGTAACGGACGACGGCGAGAACTGCGACAACATCGACGACGCCAAGGACGCCGCGGCGGATCTGCTCGCGGGCTTCCCGAAGGGCGGGATCAACTGGAGCGTGAAGACCTACGTCATCGACTTCGGCCAGGTCGGCTCGCAGGCGGACCAGATCGCTGCGTCGGGCGGCACGGGCGCGGCGCAGACCGCGACGGACGAGGCCTCGCTCAGCCTGGCGTTCTCGAACATCATCGCCGGCGCGATCAAGCCCGAGAGCTGCAACAACACCGACGACAACTGCAACGGCTGCACCGACGAGGGCTTCGTCCACTACTGCAACCAGGGACAAACCTGCTGCGCGTGGGCGACGGCGGCCGAGCGCGCGACGTGCCTGAACACGTACCAGGCCACGATCTCCGCGGGCGATCCCGACGGTGATCTGACGAAGCTGCCGTGCACGACGGCCGCGCAGCAGCAAAACGCGTCGAGCTGGCTCTGCTTCAACCCGAAGGAGAGCTGCGACAACATCGACAACAACTGCGACCCCGCGGCGACCATCGACGGCAACCCGCCGAACTCTGTCGACGAGGGCGTGAACAAGTGCGGCAATCCCCTGCATTGCCCGCTGGCCGAGGCGTGCAACAGCGAGGACGACGACTGCGACGGCCTCGTCGACGAGGGCCTCGGCGCCCAGTGCACGTGCAAGCCCTCGCCCGAGACCTGCGACGGCTGCGACAACGACTGCGACGGCGTCGCGGACAACGGCATCGCGCCCATCCCCTGCGGCCTCGCGAGCCCGCCGAACTGCGCGGGGACGCTCTCCTGCAAGCCGCCGCAAAACGTGCCCGTCGGGACGTGCGCCCCGAGCGGCGGGTACAACACGTGCCAGAACAATCCGCTCACCGAGACGTGTGACGGCATCGACAACGACTGCGACGGCACCCCGGACGACGGCGTCGCGCCGGCCGAATGCGTGCCCGTCGGCACGCCGCCAGGCCTGAACTACGGGGCGAACAGCCAGTGCAAGAAGGGCACGCAGCCCTGCGGCTCGAGCGTCTGCTCGGGCTTCGTGTGCCGAGCGCCGAGATCTGCGACGGCATCGACAACGACTGCGACGGCGTGGTCGACGACAGCCCCTTCGGCGTGAACACGCCTTGCGGCGTGAACCAGGCGCCCTGCGCCACGGGCCTCACGGCGTGCGTCAACGGCGCGCTCGTATGCCAGGGCGGGACGTTGCCCCAGGCCGAGGTCTGCGACGGCGTGGACAACGATTGCGACGGCGCGATCGACGAGACCCCGCTCGCGGACGCGCCGGCCGGCGGGCAAAATGGCTGCTGGGCGAACCCCGGCGCGTGCTGCACCTTCGGCGACCTGCAATGGTGCCCGCCGCCCGGCGGCACCTGCAATGGCACGGGCACGCTGACGTCGCCTTGCAACACGGGCAAGCTCGTCTGCCAGGGCCTACAAAAATGGGTCTGCGCGGCGCCGAAGCCTCCGGAGCCCGAGGCGTGTGACGGCCTCGACAACGACTGCAACGGCATGCCCGACGACGGCAACATCCCGCAGGTCGGACAGCCTTGCGGCAGCCCCACGGGCGAATGCCAGCCCGGCGCGCTCGCGTGCGCCGCGGGCGTGCTCGACTGCGTGGGCGACATCGGCCCGAGCCCGGAGATCTGCGACGGCAAGGACAACGATTGCGACGGCACGATCGACAACGGCGTGCAGGCCGGCGGCACGTGTTTCGTGGCGTACGACACCACGCTTTACCCTGGCGATCGCAGCGCCGCGCCCTGCCAGCCGGGCGTCCTCGCGTGTGACGGGCAAGGCGGCGCTCTCTGCGTGAACGGGGTCGGCCCCAGCCCCGAGATCTGCGACGGCCTCGACAACGATTGTGACGGCAAGGTCGACGAGAGCGGGCCCGCGCCCGACGGGCTCGACGGCTCGGCGAACCCGGCCCCGCCGCCGGCCGTGAACATCGGCGATTCCTGCGGCTTCAACGTCGGCGTCTGCGCCGAGGGCCTCTATGCCTGCGTCAATGGGCAGGTCTCGTGTGTCGGCGGCACGCAGTCGTCGGACGAGTCCTGTGATTGCCTGGACAACGACTGCGACGGCACCACGGACGAGCAGGATCCGGGCAAGACGAACCTGTGCAGCCCCGGCAAGGAGTGCGTGAAGAGCGGCGGCGCGTGTGGATGCGCCTCGCCTTGCAAGGGCGGCGAGTTCCCCTGCCCGGCCGGACAGAAGTGCGAGACGGTCACGAAGAGCGAGACGGGCGAGCCGCTCGGGGTCTACTGCGTGGCCGACAACTGCGGCGATTGCTCGGTGAAGACGGTGAAGGACGCCGCGGGCAACGTGATCTGCGCGCCTGCGAGCACCCCGGCGGACGCGAATTGCAACACCCCGCCCGTGTGTGTCTGCAA
>JANMGF010000787.1:0-6245 GCA_031374535.1 Polyangium sp. (in: bacteria) | reverse complement strand
GTCGCCTCGTCGATGGGCAGAGGCCCGCGCTTTTTGGCGACCACATTGAGGTCCTGGCCCGCGAGCAGCTCCATGACCATGTAGAGGGTGCCGTCCTCCGCCTTGCCGATGTCGAAGACCCGCGCCACGTGCTCGCTCTGGATGGAGGCCGCCGAACGCGCCTCGCGCAGGAAGCGGGCCGAGAACTCCGGCTGCAGGGCGAGCTCGGGCAACATGACCTTGACCGCCACGCGCTGACCGAGGTCCACGTGCACCGCGGCGGCGACAGCCCCCATGCCGCCCATACCGAGCAGCCGCTCGACGCGGTACTTGCCCGCCACCACGTCCCCCACCGAGAGCGGAGAGCCGTTGCTGCTCCGCCTGTGGCTGCCCGAAGGGATACTCATGATAACGTCTCGTCGCGCACAGAGCGCCTCCACATGGCGCGCGTCACCTGGCAAGCTTGACGATGGTGCCAAGCGGATAATTGTCGCTCATCGGCATCGAGAACCAATAGAGCGCCGTGGCGTCTGCCCGGAGCGGCGAAGCGAAGGTGAGGCCATCGTCCCTGGCGAGCACGGTCCCGCGCGTATCCACGCTGTTCTTGGGCTTCCGGACCACCTCGTGCCTCTCCGAATCGACCCAGTACAGATCGTCGCCCGCCATCATCAGGAACGTCACGCCCCCGGTCGTCCCGATCAGCGTCGAGGGGAGGTCGGGGGTCGAGAAATCGGCCCGACGAACGGACTGCTCGGTTGCCCAGAACGCGACCGTCTCATCGACGAGGAGCGCTGGGATTTTCGCGCCGATCATATCGCCGATGCCGAAGGTGTAGAGCTCTTCCGTGACGTCGTCCCCGTGGCGCATCCCCGTGATGTAAAACCCGTCGGCCCAGTAGATTCGGTCGGGCCCATGGTAGAGCCCCTGAAGCGGCTCGAAGGAGTCGATGAAGCCGGTCTGAATGCCCGTCTGCGGGCTGTAGCGGAAAAGATCGTAAGGGTATCCGCTGTTTCTGTTCGTGTAATACACATACCCGTTGCCCGCGGATAGGAAGGTCGCCGGCACCTGGTCGAGCTGCACGGGCTGTGCCTGCGCATCGCCGAGCGGGCGGGTGAAGACGCCGTTTTCGGTGGCGTAGTAGAGCGTGTCGCCCTCCGCGGCGAGGGCCCAAATACAGGGGTAGTTGGGGCCCTGGATGTCCTCGATGAGGATCTCGGGCGCGCCGCCCGCGGTCGGGAACCGCTGGAGTACGGGCTTCATGCACGAGCCGACGTACAAGTAGTCGCCCGCGAGGACCATCTGGAACGGGCTCATGGTCTCGCCGAGCACGATCGGCTGGCACATCCCGCCGCTGCACGCGCCGCCGAGGCAGCCATGCCCGCAGGCACCGCAATCGTCGGGCGCGGTCATGAGATCGACCTCGCAGCCGCTCTTCTGGTCGCCGTCGCAATCGGCGAAGCCGCCGGTGCACACGCAGGACCCGCCCTCGCACGTGAGGTGCGCGTCGAGCGTTCGGGCCTCGATACCGAGCACCTTGTCGCAACCAGCAAGACTGAGGAGCAGAAGAAGCGTGGCGCAATTCTGGACGTTCAAAATACACCTCCCAGGGCGACGACCGCTCCCCCCTGCGTGGGCGCGGCGGATACGCCGAAAGCGGCGAGAGGTCGGCCCGGCGCCCGCTCGCTGCGTGGAGCCGTGAAAACCAGAAGGGCGCCCGTCGCCAGGAGGCCCGCGCCCGCGGCGACGGCCACCGTGGAGACGGTGGCGCTGGTGAGCGCGTCCTCCCCCAGCGCAACGCCGCGCGCATCGCAGACATTTGAGCTCAAACAATGCTGGGAAGCCTCCGCGTTTTGCGATCGCGCGAGCAGCCCGAAGCCCGCGCCCGCCGCCACGCTCGCCGCGCCGACGCCACCGATCAAGAGCCCTGCCGTGCGCCGCGGGCTCGTCACCGGCTTTTCCACGACCACGGTCTTCACCTTCGGCGCCAGGAAGCGCAGTGTGACCGCGCGCTCCTCGCTCGGCGCGACCTTCACGGCCTCGACGGCCGCAGGTGACCCGGCGCGATCGGCGATCAGCGTGTGTTCACCCGGCTCGACGCGGATGCGCGCGCCGCTCGCGAATTTTTCGAGCTTCTTGCCGTCGAGCCGCACGGCATCGAACGTCCCCTCGACCGTGACGTGCACGCGCCCGGTCAACGCATCGAGCTCCTTCAGGATGCGCCTCGCGTCCGCGGAGCGGGCTGGGTCGGCGTCGGGCGCGGCGAGGTATTGCTCGTATGCCCCGGCGGCCTCCACGTTCCGGCCGAGCTGCCGCAAGGTGGTGCCGATGTTCAGCATGATGCGCTGGCTGGGATACCGCGCATGAGCGGCCCTGAACTTCTCCAGCGCGGCCGTGTAGTCGCCGTCCCCGAGGAGCTGATTACCCTCGTCGAGCAGCGCCTGGGCCGCCTTTTTCTCCTTCGCCGCGGGCTCTTTTCCGTGCGCGGGGGAGGTGATCAGGAGACACGCGGCGACCACGATGCCTGCCCAGCCCTTGAGACTTCGCCCCGAGCCACGCATGAGGGCTCCTCGGAGCCGCACGCCAGGAATACACATGGGTCGCCCACCTCCCGCCGTGCCCGCGCGCTGCCCGTTCGCACCTCGCGCCGGAGCCGCTTGCCAGATCGGACACGAGCGTGCACCACGAGCGTTACCAGGAGCGTTACAGGCAGCGTTACAGGCAGCGTTTCAGATGGCGTTTTCTTGGTGATACTCGTTGCAAAATGGCCCGCAACGCAGTGCTCATCCAGTCCTTGAAGAAGCTCCGGCGTCCGTGACGCCCTCGCGCCGCGGCAATTCGATCACGAAGCAGGTCCCTCGACCGAACTCGCTCTCCACCCGGATCGTCCCGCCGTACAGGCCCACGAGCTTGCGCACCACGCCGAGCCCGAGCCCCGTCCCCGTCTGGGGCTTCGTGGAGAAGAACGGCTCGAAGATCCGCGCTCGATGCGGTGGCGCGATGCCGACCCCCGTGTCCTCCACCCGCAAGACCCAGCCCTCGGATCCTCCCTCCAGCGCGATCGACAGGCGCCGCGGCCCGTCGCCCTCCCGCTCCAGGATCGCGTCGAAGGCGTTCCGCGCGAGGTTCTCCACGATCGACCGAAAATGGCTCTCCGCGCCAGGGATCGTCGCGTCCTCGGGTACGCGCACGTCCACCTCGATCCCCGCGTCGCGCTCTCCCCGCAACGACTCCACGATCCCGACGACGAGCGGCCGCATCTGCACCGGCTCCGTCCCTGACCGCTCCCGCCCGAGCTGCGCATAATCGAGGAGCTGACGCGTGAGACCAAACGCACGCCCGAGGTGCACCCCCGTCGTGTTCAGCGTCTCGTCGAGCGCCGCCTCGTTGGCGTTCATCTCCTTGATGCGCTTGCCGAGCCACGCGCGGTCCGGCTTGTCGAGTTTGTCGCGCAGGCCGAGGTACATCTCCTCGAGGATCGCCGCGTTCTTTTCGCACAGGCTCCGCCCGTCGCCCGTCGCCCCCTCCACCCGCGCGAGGAGCATCCGCGCCCCGACCAGCGCATTGCGGATCTCGTGCGCGAAGCCCCCGGCCATCTGCTGCTCCGTCGCCTCCCGCTCCAGCGCCACGAGCCGGGCCTGCGCCGCCCGGAGCGCGCGCGTGCGCTCCGCGACCAGCGCCTCGAGCTCCGCATTGCGGAGGCGGAGCCGGCGCTGCCGGACGTGGACCACGAGCGCGACCGATCCGAACACGCCGAGCAGCGCGAGCATGCGGAACCACCACGTCTGCCAGAAAGGAGGCAACACGGTGAAGCCGAGCGTGAACACGGGGCCGAACGCGCCAGGGCGATAACGCGCGCGGGCCTCGACGCGGTAGCTGCCCGGGCGCAGGCCGCGGTAGCGAAGGCGGCGCGAATCCTCCTCGCGGAACCCCTCGTCGGCGCCGACGAGCCGCGCATCGAGCTCGACCCGCGCCTCGTTCACGTAGGCCGGGATCATGAAGTGAAGCTCGAGGTCACTCTCGTGGTCTTCGAGCTCGACGACGCCGGAGGCGCCGAGGAGGTCGCGTCCGCCGCCGCGCGCCGCCGCGAGCAGGACCGAGGGCGGAGGCGGCGGTTTTCGATAACGAGCGCCGTGGAAGCGCGCGAGGCCCATACTCGTGCCGATCCAGACATCCCCATGGGGCTCGGCCAGAAAGGACCAGGCGCTGATGTCGTCGCTGGGCAGGCCATCGTCGACCGTGAACGCGTCAATGACCCGGTCGTCCTCCACGAGCACGAGGCCGCGCCCCGTGCCGATCCACAAGCGACCGGCGACGTCCGCGCCGATCATGTAGACCGTGCTCCGGGGCAGGCCGCTCTGCTCGTCGAAATGCACGACGTCACGCAGCACGTGGCCCTCCTCGCGGAAGCAGGTGACGGCGACGACCGACAGGTACCCGACGCATATCTCCCCCGGGCGGCGCTCCGCGAGGGCGAAGGTGGTTTGGTGGCGCAGCCCGTGCTCTTCCGTGAAGCGCCGGTAGCTCTCGCCCTCACGAAGAAACAGTCCTTCGGCAGAGGCTATCCAGAGCCGGCCCAACGTGTCGGTGCGCACGTCGGTGATGAGGACCGGCTCGTCAATCCCCGGCATGGCCACGGGCGCGAAGCGAGGTGAAGGCTCGGCCGTCCCCCGATAAACTCCCGCGCGGGTACCGGCCCAAAGCGCGCCCTCGCCATCGAAGGCGAGCGCATACACGGTGGGCGCGATGGTCTTCGGCATGTCCAGGAAAAAACGGTCCAGCACCTTCGTTTCGGGGGTCCACCGCAAAACGTCGGGGGTGTTGCCCCCCAGCCACAAAGACCCATCGGACGCCAGGGCCAGATTCACAATCGGCACTTCGGGGATCCCGGGGACCGGCTCCCATCGGTCGCCGCCCACAGCGCGCGCGAGCCCCCGCGCGGTGCCCACCCAAAGACGCCCTACCGCATCACGACGAGTCGCCCAGGTCACATGGGCCGGCAGGCCCTCGTCCTGGCCATGGACGCGGATCAGGCCCCGGGATTTGGCGCGGTGCAGCCCATCACCTCCCACCCAAAGCGAGCCTTCCCGATCGACGTACAAGGCGAGCGCCCGCCCGCCGGGGACGCCATGCACCTCGACTGGCTCGTCCTCGTCGACGCCGACATGCAAGAGGGTCTGGGGGGATGCGAGCCAGACGCCGCCTTCAGGGTCGGCGATGAGATCCTCGAAGCGGAAATCGTCCTCCGCACGACGGACGAGGTCGACGACCCCGGTCTCGGGGTCGAGCCGCCAGAGCTGATGCAGGGAGATGAACCAGAAGCGGCCGGCGCCGTCGCGCTGGACCTTGCGGTACTGCTCCGGCGCGAGGCCCGCCTCGGCCCCCCAGCGCTGATAGGAGCCGTCGGACCGCAGCACGACCAGAGCCTCGGGGCCGAGGGCGATGATGTTGCCGCTCGCGTCCATGGCCACCACGTCCACCGTGCCGAACGACCAGCCAGGCACGAGGTCCATGCGGCCCGGTGCCACCTCCTGGAGGAGCCCTCGGTTGCTTCCCATCCACACGCGTCCGTCGTGGTCGGTGACGGCGGTGCGCGCGTCGGTGTGGGCCGGGACGATGTCGAAGGGCCGGAAGCGGCCTCCCTCTCCGTAAAAGGCCCCCCCACGGGTCCAGCACCAGAGCCCGCCGCCGGGCGCAGGGGCGAGGTCGTATACGAAGGGAGACTGGCTCGGCAAATCAACGGGCGTGATTCGCTCGCCGTCGTAGCGGTACAAGCCGCCGTCGGTGCCGATCCACATCGCGCCGTCCGTGCCTTGCGTGATGGCGTGCACGGACCAGCGCCCGAACCCGACCTCCGGCCCGTACGTGTGGAAGGGCAGGCGGCCTTCGGGGGTCCGCGGCTCGGCCGCCACGGACGAAGCCAGCCCGAAGAGGTGAAAGAGGACGGCGAGGGCGACGAACCCGGGCAGGGCCCCGTTCGCCGCGCGAGGGCCCCTCACCGCTTCCCTCGTCGCTCCTTGCGCAATCGCTCCGCGAGCTTCCGGTTCTCCAGCCCCATGCGGTAGATGCGCACGGCGAGCTCCACGGTCTCCAGCAGGCGCTTCACGTCCTCGTCCTTCGTGATGTACCCGAAGGGCCGGTGCTCGTTGATGACGGCGTAAGGGTTCTTCAGATCCTGGTAGGCCGAATAGAAGATCACCGGGAGGTCCGGGTACTTCTGCCGGATCTGGTTGCACGCCCAGAACCCATCGTACCCCTTCATTTTCACG
>JANMGF010000754.1:0-1324 GCA_031374535.1 Polyangium sp. (in: bacteria) | reverse complement strand
GCTTTCGCCCGCGGTCCAGGCCGTGCCTGGTCCGGGGTGGAGGGGGCGGACAGCCCCCTCCTGGGGTCCGGGGCAACGCCCCGGTGCGTGCCTCGTGGGTGGCACGGCGCGTGTAACGGTTCCGCGCAGCGCACCGCGGGGTGGATGCGCGGAGGGGGGCACGAAGGCCATGCGCATCGCGATGATCTCCACGCCGTTCATCCGGATGCCGCCGGTCGGTTACGGCGGAACCGAGCTCTTCTGTTACGAGCTCGCCGAGGAGCTCGACACGCGTGGACATGACGTCACGGTGTTCACGACGGGCGACAGCGTGCTCGGTTGCACGAAGCGCGCTCTTTACCATCGACCCGTCTGGCCTCCCACTGCGGCGGACGAGGTCAACCATGTGGCCTGGGCCCTCGCCGAGGTCTCGCGCGGCCACTTCGACATCGCGCACGTGAACGTACCGCTCGGCCTACCGCTGACAGCCTTCGTCGACGTGCCGATCGTGTACACGTTGCACCACAAGCGCGAGGAGCCCATTTCCCGGATCCTCGCGTCTCACCCGCAGATCCACCACGTGGCGATCAGCCGGCGTCAGCTCGAGCTCGAGGTGCCGCTCGCGCGCGCGCGGGTCATCCACCATGGCCTCTCGCCGCGCCGGTATCCGCCCAGCTCGCGCGACGAAGGCTACTTCGTGCACATCGGACGCTACTGCGAGGAAAAGGGCACACACCTCGCGATCGACATCGCCCAGCGCGCCGGTTTGCCCCTCCACCTCGCCGGCCGCACGCACCCGCAGGATCGCGACTACAGCGAGAAATACGTCGCCCCGCGGCTCGCGCTCCCGGGCGTCCACGATCATGGCGAGGCGGACCATGAGCAGAAGGTGCGGCTTCTCTCGGGCGCGCGCGCGATCCTTTGTCCGCTCCAGTGGGAGGAGCCGTTTGGCCTCGTGGCGGTCGAGGCCATGCTCTGCGGCACGCCGGTGATCGGTTTTTCCCGCGGCTCCTTCCCCGAGATCGTCGACGAGGGCGTGACCGGTTTCCTCGCCCCGCCCGACGACCTCGACGCCCTCACCCGCCTCGCGTCTTCGCCCGTGCTCGAACGGTTCGACCGAGCGGCCTGCGCCAACCGCGCGCGGGATCGGTTCAGCACGTCGGTCATGGCGACCGCGTACGAGGCTGTCTACCGGCGCGCCGTGGCGGCTGGAAACGCGGCCCGCGCGCGTGTTGCCTGAGCGGAAGCCTTCCCGGTGGACGCGGGGCCGCATCTGGATTGAACTCCGTCCATGCGCTCGTTCGTCACTCCAATCGTTGTTCTCGTCCTCGCGGGCTGCGGGGCG
>JANMGF010000717.1:0-2776 GCA_031374535.1 Polyangium sp. (in: bacteria) | reverse complement strand
CTTTTTCAACCCCGCGTCCAGGGCTTGCCCTGGTTCGGGTCGAGGGGCGAACAGCCCCCGCGGGGTCCGGGGCGGCGCCCCGGCTCCCACGCCTCCTGATGAGACCCATACTCAGCCGCGGGCGGGGTGACGGCTCCTGCGCGAGGGGGCGTACATAAGCGAGGCGCGCTCAGGATCGCTCACATCCACATCGCCTGAACGTACAGGCTGACCTTGCGGTGAATCTCCAGCATCCGGGGGCGTTGCCAGAGCGGCGCGAGAAGCGTGCAATGCTCGAGCCACACGATGTCCACGAGCCCCACGTCCACGACCCGCGCGAGCAGTTCGAGCGCGTCGTCCGTGCGCTGCATCAAGAGCGACAGTTCGACGATGATCTGCCCCGACGCAGTGAAGGCCCTCGCGCTGAACCGGTTCGACAAAAACTCGCTCGAACGCTGCGAAAACGCGGGCGCGTCCACGTTGCCCGTGAGGACATCGGCGTAGAGAGCGATGAGCTGCGCGTGCGGCTGCGCGAGCGCCGCGCGCTGCGGCGGCGTCAGGGGCACCGCGTGAACGCCCCGCCTCCAGCCAGCCATGCGGAGCCGGAGCAGCATCGAAGCGAAAATCGGCCCGCCTATCTTCTGCTCCCCCTCCTCGAGCAGGGCCTCGGCCTTTTCATGGTCCCCACGAAGGGCATGATCCCGCGCCATCAGCATCGACGCGAGCGGCCGGCTCGGATCGAAGTCGGTGGCGAAGACGAGGTTCTGAAGTCCCTCGGCCTGCTTGCCGGTTTCGCATCGAAGCATGCCGAGATACTCGTGCACGTCGGCGGACGTGGGGGCTATCTGGAGCGCGCGCTGGAGCGAGCGCACCGCGCGGTGCATCTCGATTCGCTGGGTCGCGAACATGCCCGCCGCGAGGTGCGTCTCGGATAACTCGGGCGCGAGGGACATCGCCCTGTCGACGGTCTCGAGCGAGACGGACTCCCAGTCGCGCCCCGCGGTCCCGTATCGTTCCAGAAACCAGGCCCGGACGGCGCTGATGGCGCGCCCGGAGATCGCGGGCAGAAAATGAGGCGCCGCCGTGGCGCAGCGATCGAATCGCTCGAATGCCGCGAGGACGCGCTCGGCGTCGTTGACCATCGCGTCGCGACGCGCCGTGAGGTAATCGTCGACGACCTGCGCGGGGAGGCCCGCGCCATACACGTGGGTCGTGAGCTCCACGCGAACGCTGGCGGCGATTCGCCGGATGAGCGCGGGCTGGAACGCGAGGAGCTCCGCGAGCGTGCCCTCGTGCTGCTCGGACCCGATCTGATGGCCGCTCTTGGCGTCGAGCAGGCGCACGCTCATCCGGCTCCTCTCGCCGATCATCTGGATGACGCCGTCCACCACGACCAGCGCGCCGAGGGCGGCGCCGATGGCGCGAGGATCCCGCGAGGCCGAGAAGGCCGACGTCGCGCCGGTCCCGAGCACCCGGATCCCTCGGCTCTGGGAGAGGAGATCCACGAGCTCGCCGGCGAGCGTGACGCCGAGATACGTGAGCTCGGGCGGCCCGAGGTACCGGAAAGGGAGCACCGCGATCCCCTTCGTGCCGAGGTCACGGACGAGGCTCGACGCGTCCGTGGGCGCCGTGGGCTCCTCGAGCGTGCGTGATAAAACACGCGTTCGCTCCGAATCGGTGTCCGCGGAATCGGAAGCGGAAACGCCCGCAGACCAGGGAACGGGAACGGAGACGGTCCCTGTAACGGCCTCGGAGAGCGCCACGAGCACACCCCGAACCGCGTTCGCGGACGAAGGACGCGCCTCCGGATCCTGCTGGAGGCACCATCGAATGAGCGCCTCGAGCCCGTCGATGACGTGGCGCTCGGCGTCCCCCGCCGCGGAGGCGATCTGGACGGCGTCCACGTCGAGCGCGGGCAGGAGCGCGCTGCGATCCCGGAAGGGCAAATCTCCGGTGGATACCTCGAGGAGGAGTAGGCCGAACGCATAAAGGTCCGTCTGCGGACCGACCTTGCCCTTGCGAAACTGCTCGGGCGCCATGTACCGGAGCGTCCCGAAGAGCCCGCCCTGCGAGGCCGCCGGATCCTCGGCCACGGGGCTCGCGATGCCGAAATCGGTGAGGATGACGCGTCCGCCCTGCTCGATCATGACGTTCGCCGGCTTGAGGTCGCGGTGGACGATCCCATGAGCGTGCACGGCGGCGAGCCCATCCGCGAGGGAGCAGCCAATCCGCAGGACCTCGGCCGCTGGCAATCGCCCCGAAGCCGCGGCCTTCATCGCTTGCCGCAGCGTCATGCCGCAGACGAGCTCCATGCTCATGTAGAGCGAGCCCTCCACCTCGCCGATATCGTAGACCCGCACCACGTTCGCGTGGGTGACGCGCCGGGAGAGCTTGACCTCTTGCCGGAACATCCGCGTCGTCTCCGGCGAGACCCCCACGATCGGCGCGAGGATCTTGAGCGCGACGGTCTCGTCGAGGGCGCGGTCGATCGCGCGATACACAGTCGCCATTCCCCCTTCGCCGAGCCGCTCCTTCACTTCGTACCGGCCGGCGAAGACGTGTCCGCGGGCGAGGCGCGGCGGGTTCATCGTGGTAGACGACATGCGACTCCCAACCTAACCCGCCCGCGCGCGGAGATAACGGGAAAAGGCGTCGGTGGGCCACCAGCGGCGCGCCTCGCCGGGGCGCTGCCCCGGACCCCGCGGGGGCTATCCGCCCCTCGACCCGGACCAGGGCAGGCCCTGGACCAAGGGTTGAAAAACTGCGCGGTGCGCAGTTTTTCAAGCAGGCCGACGAA
>JANMGF010000714.1:0-4600 GCA_031374535.1 Polyangium sp. (in: bacteria) | reverse complement strand
CATGCGCGCGAGGTTGCAGGGGCTCGCCGGGCCGAAGAGGAATTGCTTCTCCTTCACGTCGAGCATCTGGAAACGCTCGCCGTCGGCCGTGAGGGTGTAGAGCATGGCGCCGAAGGGGCTCACCACGTCGAAACGCACGCGGTCCGGGTTGACGGCGAAGAGGTGCACCTCGCCGCGGATGCGGCCCTCGGGGGCGAAGCGGTCGATCTTGGCGGCGCCCTGGACGCCGTTGACGCAGGCGTAGGTGGCCTTCATGCGGCCGAGGGCGTCGTCCCCGGTGGGGAACACGGAGGCAGGCGGGGGCTTGCCGCCGCACGCCGCGGCGAAGAGGGAGGCCGAGACGAGGGAGATCCGTGCGACGGTCGTGGCGCGCATGCGGGCTGGACCGTTGCAGGAAAGTCCGAGCCCGTCAACGTGGCGGGGAGAGAGATGGGGGGCCCGAAAGCCCCCCAAGCCAGAATCAGGAAGCTCGGAGCGCTTCCAGCAGATCGACGTCCGGGATCGCGATCGGCAGCCGCGCGCGAATCACCGCCACGTCGTTGTCCTCGCACAGACGCGCCACGGCGAGGCCGTCGTAGAGCGCGATGGGCGCGGTGCCCGGGACGGAGGCTTCCTCGCGGGCGCCGGACAGGGTTTGCCCGGCCGTGAAGATCCAGCCGACCGTCGCCGGTCCGTAGTGGTGGAGCGAGCCCCGCAGCTCCGTCACGCGCTCGCGGCCGACCTCGCGGCCGTCGCGGCGGATGATGATCGCCACGCGGATCTCGTCGATGCCCAGGCGGAGCACGCCCGAGAAGTGCGACTCACCGCCCGGACCCCCTGCGCGACGCACGGCGCGGAGCTGGCCCACGCCCATGCGCTCGAGGGCGAGCACGCAGATCTCGATGAACGCGTGCCCGGGCAGCTCGCCGAGCTTGCGAGCGAAGGCGCGGCGCGCGGCGTCGCGGTAGCGCTCCACGGCGGCGAGGGCTTCCTGCTCGAGGCGCGCGAGGTCGCCGCCGAGCAGCCAGTCCGTCAGGGCCACGCGGCCGCCGGCGAACCGGAAGCGCGGGCGCTGGCCTGCCGCCGCGCGACGGGCGTTGTCGGCGCGCACGGCGGCGGCCACCTGCGACTGCACGAGCTGCGCGTCACCGGCGAGCCGGCCACGTCGTTGCGCCGTCTCCGCGATCTGCCGCAAGGACACGGCGCCCGCGTTGCGATCGAATGTCGACAGGATCGTGGCCACCGCATCGGCGAGCTCGCGGCCGGTGAGATCGTCGAGCGCCGGATGACCGTCACCGGGCGTGAGCTCGATGACTTGCGGACGGTACACGGCCTCGGTCGGCGCCACGTCGCGCCCGATCTCGCGGTCGCGGCCTCCGTCACGGTCGCGGCTGTCGCGGCTGTCGCGGTCCCGATCACGGCCGCCGTCACGGCTCACGTCGCGGCCCACGTCGCGGCCCACGTCACCACGCACGTCACTACGACCGATGTCGCGGCCTGCGTCGCGGCCCACGTCACCACGGCCTGCGTCGCGGGCGTGGCGCACCTCGAAGGCCGGCGTCGCCGTGTACGAAGGCAACCCGCCTCCGCTCGTCGGCACGGCTTGCGGCTCGCCGTTCGTGCTGCGGCCGCGGCGGCGGCGACGACGACGGCGGCGGCCGTCTGCACCGGGCTCGGTGGCGCCTCCACCGGCGCGGTCGTCGCTCCCGCCGAGGATCGGCTGATCGTCGTCGTCTTCCTCGTCGAACATCTCCGCGGCGCCGGCAGCGGCCTCGGCGCGCATCACGTCGTCGGGACCGTTGTCGATGTCTTCGTCGGCGGCGCGGGCGTACGTGGGCGCCGAGGGACGGGGCGAGGGCGGAGCGCCCTTCGCGACCGGCGAGGTCGACACGAGCGTCTCGTCGTCGGCCTCGTCCGCGGCTTCGGTCGCCCCTTCGGGCGCGGCGGCGGCCTTGATCTCCCCGATCGCGGCGGGCGCGTCGTCCGTCTCGGCCTCGTCGGCCGCGTCATCTTCCTCGGCGGCCTCCGGGGCGGCCACCTCTTCCTCGACCTCGTGCCGGGCGGCCTTCGCGGGCTCTTGCCTGCCGCCGCGCTTGCCCTTCTTGCCATCGACCGCCGCGCGGAGCGTCTTCTCGTCCCACTCGCGGAGGGCGAACACGCCGGGTTTCACGCGGATGAGCGGCGTGTCGCCGGTGTCCTTCTTGAGCATCGCGGCGAGCCGGGCGCCCATCGTCACCTCTGGGCTCTTCCCGACGTGGCTGAGAAGGTTCTTCTCGATCGCGATATCCGTGATCTCTTTGTAGTGAAGCGGTCTGCCGACGAGGCGAAGCACCTCGGCCGCTGCATCCGTAAACGTCATCTTTGTCCAGCCCTTCGGGCGCTCCAATCGCTCGGGCGCTCCTCTTGGTGCGCGTCGCACGTGACGTCCTAGATTCGACGCCACCCGCGGGGCCTCTGCCCGCCACGACCGGGAAACGCACATTCGCTCCCACTCGGCCGTTACACGCTACGAACAGCCGCATATCACGGGATGATCAGCGAGTCAACCACGGCAACCCGGCCCTTCGTCTTGTGACACGTGAACGCCACATCCCGGACGCCCTGGACGTATCGCCCTCCGACGGAGCGGCCAAGCGGAACTAGGGCCGGTAGGTCTTGGGGTTCGGCAGCTTGTTCGGGAGCCAGCGGACGAAGTCCAGGATCGCGGCCGAGTCGAAGATGCCGTCCGACGAGTCCCAGACGATGAACTCCACCGTGGCGATCTCGCCGGGCACGATCGGCGCCTCCGTGGTGACCCACCCGGTGGTGCCGCCGATGGAACTCGCCGTGTTGTTGCAGGGCGCGTCCGGCTCGTCGTACCCCGTCCCCGCGAGCTCCCCCTTGCCACCCGAGCAAAAATTGAAGCCTGGCGTCCCGAAGCAACCTGTCGGCCCCGCCACGCACCGATCGAAGAAATTCAAGTTCACCGAGCCCGGCGTGCCCTGGTTGTCGAACACCACGTTGCGGTTGTTCGCGATTCCCGACGCGTTCGTCTTGAGAAGCGCCACCCAGAGGTCGTTGAAGGGCGAGCAGGCATACTCCGGGTACTCGGACGACCAGTACGCGTGATCAAAGGCCAATGCGTTCGCATTGGTGGGCGTGCGCACTTGAATCTTCAGGTTGACGGGGTTGAACGCGGTGGACTGGAAGGGGAGCGGGCAGCCCGATTTGTTCGTGGGGAAACCGGGGGGCGTCGCGGACTGCGTGCCGGTGTCGGTGCCGCCCTGGGGCGTGCCGAACTGGAAGTAGGGCTGGCTCGGCGTGGCGGCGAGGCCCGTCGAGAGGAACACGAAGTTCTGGTTCGCGCGCGGGCCGAGCACGTTGCCCATCGAGGTGATGATCGCGTGCGACTGCGGGAACGGCGTGCCCGTGCCGTCGGCGAGGCGGAGCTCGGCCGAGATCACGCCCCAGCGCTTGCTCGCGCCGGTCGCATTCAGCGTCGTCGTCTGGCAAAGCTCGATCGCCTTCGCGTAGTCGAGCGGATTCGACGACGTGTACTGGAGACCCGCGCTGCAGGCGGTGTTCGGGTTGTCCACCACGCCGTCGCAGTCGTCGTCCTTGCCGTTCGGGAAGTCGAACGCTCCCGGGTTCACCAGGGGATCGGCGTCGTTGCAGTCGCCGTCGCAGACCGAGTACCCGTCGCCGTCGGCATCCGGGCAGGGACCATCGGGCACGACGTCGACCGGCACGTCTTCGGGAACGTCGAGCGGAACGTCGACCGGAACATCCACGGGCACGTCTTCAGGCACGTCCTCGGGGACATCGACCGGCACGTCTTCAGGAACGTCGACGGGCACGTCCTGGGGCACGTCGGCCGGCACGTCCTCGGGAACGTCGACGGGCACGTCCTCGACGACATCGAGCGGCGCGTCCTCGACGGCCTCCTCCACCACGTCGACCACCACGTCCGGCTGGACATCGGGCTCCGCGTCGGATCCATCGGGCAACGCGTCGGGCTGGCTGTCGGGCGTCGCATCCTCGCCAGGCGCGTCGGGGCCCGCGTCCTCTTCTCCTTCTTCCTCGTCGAGCTCGTCGTCCTCGAGATCGGTACGCGCGCCGCACCCCGGCACGAGCCACACGGCAGGCGCGGCGAGCGCAACCAGAACGAGCCCCCAGCGAAAGGAAAAGCGCACGAAAAAGCCTCCCGAGCACGCAGGCGGCGACGGCGAACCGGCGCCCCCGGGGAGACTATCAGGAAACCCAGGAAACGTACGCCGTCCGCCTCGAACGAGAGTACGCTTGTCGGATGGAGCTCGGGCGGCTCCTCCAGGAGCTCATCCAGGCCGCGCGCAAGGCCAACATCACCGTGCGCTCCGAGTCCTTCGACCCCTCGCTCTCCGACGGTGGCAAGAAGTGGCGCGGAGGGCTCTGCGTCATCCGCGGCAAGCGCGTGATCCTCGTGGACGAACGTGCGCCGCTCGTCGACCGCATCGCCACCGTCGCGGGCTCGCTCGCCGCCGTGGACCTCGAGCACGTCTTTTTGCCCCCCATCGTCCGCGCGACGATCGGCGCCTACCAGCGCGAGTCCCCCGAGCGTCCCCTCCCGAACGCGACCGTCCCGCTCCCCCCCGTACGCGCCCGC
>JANMGF010000713.1:0-3005 GCA_031374535.1 Polyangium sp. (in: bacteria) | reverse complement strand
CGGGCGCGCTTCACCGAGGAGCTCGATTACGAGCTGGAGGCCACGCGGCAGCAAGCCTTTACCCTTTTGCATGCAGGGGATCCGGCAATCCGGATTCCGGAGATCATCGCCGAGCGTTCGGCGAAGCGGGTGCTGACCTCGACGCTCGAGCACGGCAAAGAGATGGAAGCGGCTTGCGAGGCAGACGAGGCGACCCGAAGGCGTTACGCCGAGACAATGTGGCGCTTCGTCTTCAAAGGCAACCTCGTGGGCGGGATGTTCAACGCAGATCCCCATCCCGGCAATTACCTGTTCCAGGACGACGGCTCGATCGTTTTCCTCGATTTCGGCTGCGTGCAGCCCATCCAGGGCGACAGGCTCACGCTCGCGCAGGAGCTCCACGTCGCGGCGATACGCCGGGACGAACAGGCGTTCAACGACGTCGCGGCGAAGCTCCTCCACACCGAGGGCGGCACGTACGAACGCATGGCCATCGCCTACTCGCGCCGCTGCTTCGAGCCGGTCTTCTCCTCGCCTTACCGCATCACGCGCGCGTACGCGGCGAGCCTGGTCGAGGGCATCCGGGAAATGAAGGACGAGGTTCTCTTCAAGAAGGACGGGAACTTCGTGCAGCTCCCGCCGGGGATGCTCTTCATGAATCGGCTACAATTCGGCTTTTATTCGGTCCTCGCCCGCCTCGACGTGTCCCTCGATTACGCGGCCGTGGAGGAACGATTCATGCGGGAAGCGGGGCTCTTTCCCCGGAGGCCCGGAGATTCGTGATGCAAAAGCTCCCCGCGTCGCTCGTGGCGCTCGCCCTCCTCGCGCCTGCTTCCTGCGTGTACGAGGAGGCGGACACGCCGTCCCAGGAGACGCTTTACGGGCAGCCGTGGAGCCCGAACGACTTCTTCCTCCTCGGCTCGGGCAACCACGTCGTCAACGCGACGATCGGTGAAAAGACGGCCATAGGGCCCGTGGTCAACGTCGGCCTTTACGCAGAGGACGACGGGCCGGTCTTTCGGGGCCTTTTGCTCGGCATTACGCTCAGCGCCTCGGTCCGTGGCCCGCACGTCGAAGGGCTCTGGGGCGCCGAGCCCCTCCGGCTCCGCGTCACGCGGATGGAGAAACGAACGCACGTCGAGGGGCTCCTCCGCGGGCGTATCACCGACCTCTGGATCGGGCCCGAGGCGATCACGGGGACCGTGGGACCGTGCGGATTTGATCTCGCGAAGCGCGGGCGCGTTTACGAAGGCTCGCTACGTTGTGGGGGCCCGATGGAAAGGGTGAGCGTCCGGATCCCCGAGGCGCTCAGCAGCTGGGGCGAGACGGCCTCGGCGGCGATGGTGGCCATGCTCCTGACGGGCTGATCGGCGCTCCCCGACTTAATCGAATTCGACACCTGGGATAGCTCCCTCGGTGATTTCTTTTGTGTGCACCCCCTTCCGGGTGCGTACGCGATGCTTACGTTACGGAATCCGGCGAGCATGAACCTCCGCCGCGTCTTCTTCGCCGGGCAGGACGCGGTCTGGAGAACAGCGTTGAACAAATCGAGGATCGCGGGCCCCGCGAAGGAGCCCGCACGGAAGCGTCGCACCCGTACGCGCCCGGGACCCACGCCCCTGGCGCCTCGAGACATCTCGAACCAGAACGCGACCGATCTCTACCTGCGTGGGCTCGAGGCCAGCCATCCGCTGACGCGTGAGGACGAGTCCAATCTCGGGCGCCGTATCGTCGACGCCGAGCGCGACGCTCTGGCCACGCTCGTCCGCTCGCCGGCAGGCGTGTTTGCGCTCGCGGCCATTGCCGACGAGATCCGGTCTGGCCAGACGAACCCGCGGGACCTCCTCCTCAACGGAGAGGCGCCCGACGCGAACGAAACGACGAGCCGCCTCGCGGGCGTGCTCGAACGGGCGCGCGTGCTCGCCGTTGAAGTCGCCTCGGGCGAACGCGCGGAAGCTTCATTACCCGCGGATCTCGCCGACGAGATCGATACGTTGCGGCTCGATCCGGTCTTCGTGGAGCGGCTCGAGCAGGCCATCCAAAGCCGCGCGGAGGACCTCGTCCCCGAGCAGAAGGCGCTCGTCGACGAGGCGCGTTTGCTCTCGGCAAAGGCCCGGGCGCGGGCCGCGCGGGAGAAGGGCGACCTCGTGCAGGCGAACCTGCGCCTCGTCGTCGCCACGGCCCGCCATTATTCGAATCGCGGGGTCCCCCTGCTCGATCTCGTGCAGGAGGGCAACCTGGGGCTCATCCGGGCGGCGGACAAGTTCGACTACAAGCGCGGATATCGGTTCGGCACGTACGCGGCGTGGTGGATCCGGCAATCGATCGAGCGGGCGCTCCTGTATCAAGGCAAGGACGTGCGTATGCCGGTGCACCTCACGGCGAGCCGGCGCAGGGTCCTCGGCGCGGAGCGCGCGTTGTCGCAGAAAAACGCGCGTGTGCCTTCGCTGGAGGAAATCGCGGAGAGCTCGGGCGTGCCGCTCGACAAGGTGCAGGCCGTCCGCGCCCTCTCGATGCAGCCGGTCAGCCTCGACGCGCCCCTGGGCAACGAGGGCGATTTCAAATTCGGCGATACCCTGGCGAGCGACACCGACGCGCCAGACGAGGCGCTCGTGCGCAATCGTATCCGCGAGGCCACGCAGTCGATGCTGGAGACGCTCACGCCCCGCGAGCGCGAGGTCCTTCGGCTTCGGTATGGGCTGACGGGCGAGGAGGACCATACCCTCGAGCAGATCGGCCGCTCCTTCTCGCTGAGCCGCGAGCGAATCCGCCAGATCGAATCGAAGGCGCTGGAAAAGCTGCGCTCCTGGTCCGAGGAGCGCGGGCTCGGCTCCTACCTCGACGGCCTGCGTTGAAACGTCGCCCCGGACCCCGCGGGGGCTCTTCGCCCCTCGACCCGAACCAGGGCCTGAGCATGGGTCTCATCGGGAGGCGTGGGAGCCGGGGCGCCGCCCCGGACCCCGCGGGGGGCTGTCCGCCCCCTCGACCCCGGACCAGGGCAGGCCCTGGACCAAGGGTTGAAAAAC
>JANMGF010000680.1:0-5501 GCA_031374535.1 Polyangium sp. (in: bacteria) | reverse complement strand
AACAGAACAACAGGGAAGGATGTTTCCATGACGAACCCTCCGTTGCTCTCGGACGAACCCGGAGAGAAGGACGAGGAGGGGCGGGAACCACTACGAACTTCCGGGATGATGTACTAGCCAAGATGGGCAGGAGCGGAAGCGGAGGCGGATGCGGCGGTGGGAAGGACCGATCACCGAGGTGAGCGGCGCTCCGCCGAGCGAATTCAGACGGCGGGAAGGCCCTCGAGCCACGAGATGGCCTCGTCCCAGGAGAGAACGCGCTTCGTTTTGCGCAATTCGCGCCACTCTTCACCGTCGTCGTGGGTGAGTACGCGAGCTGTGGGCTCGCCCTCCGCGAGGAGCGAGATGAGCCAGTCGGTGGTCATGGGCATGTCACCGGGAAGGACCTCGAACGCTCGACGTAGCACGCCGCCGAGCGTCTTTTGCTTGGCCCCTTCCCATGCTCCGACCGTCGGATACCGCTCGTACAGTGCGTCGGCCCACGTGGCGGCTGTCGGTTGATCGAGGAGGAAGGTCGGCACCTCGAAGCCTTCACGCCTCAGGAATCGGTCGAATCGATCGATGGAGAAGTCGGCGCCCTTCTCCACGCGCATCTGGCGGCGTCGCTCCAGGTAGACTTGTGGATGAATCACGAGCTTTACGCCCCTCGCCCTGGCCAAACGGCTCAAGTCACTGAGATCCGCGGCGCTGTGCGCGCAGTTCGTGTCGATCCAGAGTCGCAGCATGGGGCTACTTCTTCGGGTTCGTACCGGGGAACCCGAACATCCGATCGAGCGCCGGGGCGGTCCAAGCTTCCCAGCGCCCGTCCGTGTCCGTGGGCAAGAACCAGAGGTGGCCGCCTGCTTGGAGCCCGAGCTTGTCGACCATGTCCGGTGGGAGCTTGGTGTACCCCTCGGGGGTCACCCACTGTTCGTCGGCGCCAAGAGCACGCGCCTTTTCTCGGATCGGGTCCCCCGCATCGGAAGCTTGCCGCACGACCGACGTCACACCCTCAGGCGATCGGCTGAACCGGACGACCTCGGGCCCATCGAAGATCGGGACGTGGCTCTCCAGGATGATCTGATCAACGAGCCCGCTCCGCACCTGCTCGCGTAACACGTCGCGGAGGAGCTCCTGGTAGCTCGGATCCAGGCTGATCTCCGGCTCCTCGATGGCCACGATCGTCGCGCGCGACGTGAGCACGGCGGCGCAGAGAGCCACCACTTGCTGCTCGCCCGAGCTGAGCTCCGAGACGCGGAGGATCTGCTTTCCGCGGATCTCGAAGCGGAGGTCGGCGCTGCCATCGGGGAGGCGCAGGACGTTGACTTCACGACCCGCGAGCGTCTTGAAGCGCGAGACGAGCTGCGTGAACGCGCGCCAGCGTTCGGTGTCGGTGGGCTCGAGGGAGGTGGCGAGCTCGAGGAGGCGCGTGGCGAGATCGGGGGACAGAGGCGACGCGGGAGCATCCGACCGCGGCTTGGTCTCGCCGGAACGGTATTCGCGCCGGCGGGCGTCGAGGCGAAAGAGCGGCCGGCTCCCCGGCCCCAGCGGAGCTCCCAGTTCGCTGAGGGTCGATGAGAGTTGTTGTTGTTGAAGGGAGCTCAACCCGTTCGCCGCCGGGCGCGGCGGGGGCGCGTTCTTCGCTGGCATGGGCACCTCGTGGTCGCTGCGTGTCCACACTCCATCGACACGAACGCTGACGTGGTTTCCTGCCTGCGTGAAAATGACCGAAAAAATTCGACCATCGACCAGATGAACGTCGATCTGCAGCGGCTCACGGATGCCCGGCGGCCAGTCCCGATGCGAGACGATCAGGCCCGACGCGTCCTCGATGCGCTCCCATTCGCGCATGATGCTGTCGGAGTGGCTCCTGGGGCGCTCGACCATCCAGTAGCCGGCCGCCCTGAAAAACAACTCCAGCGCCGCGAGCGCATTCGACTTTCCGCTCCCGTTCCCCCCGTGGAACACCGCCACCTCGTCCGCGACGCCTCTGGACGCGAGCGGGATCTCGGTCGGACCGTGGAACGTCCGGAAGTTCTGGACGACCAGCCGGGAGATGCGGAGCGACGGCGTGGCGCGGGCGGCGTTCACGCGCGAAGGAGAGCAACGGCTGCAAACCGGGTCAAGGCGCAACCCCCCGCTCCCGCCCCCCTGCCCGAAATCACCCGCCCCTCCTTGAAAGCCCAGCCTGGCTGGCTAGGTTCCCGCGCACCCCACATGGACCTCTTCGACGGCATCCTCGGCGGCGCTCTCCTCGCGCTCGCGGCTTTTCAGACCTGGCTCACCGTCCGCGTTTTCAAGAGCCGCCTCTTCGAGCGCAAGCAGAAGATCCTCCAGGCCCAGCTCATCTGGCTCGTCCCGATCCTCGGCGCCGGCCTCGTCTTCACGATCCTCATGGATGAGGAACGGAACGACAAGACCCCTCCCTCCGCGCTCTCCTGAGCTGCGTACCGATCTTCGCTCTGCTTGGAAAGTCGAGCGACCACCCACCGCCGATCTTCGGATCACCCTCCCGACCACCCCGCGCCCATGTTGAGTGACGCCCGCCTTCGGGGATAAGGTGGCGCCGATGTCCATCACGCCCGGTACACTCCGAGCCGAGATGGAGGCGCGTCGTGCCTCCGGACGGACCTTTGATCTGAAAGAGGCGCTCTCCGTCCTCGTGCCTCTCTGCACCGAGATCCAGGACCTGCATCGCGAGGGCAAAGCGCTCTTCATCCACCCCTCCGCCATCCTCTACACAGGCACGGCCGTCAGCCTGCTGGAGGACAAGGCCGAGGCGCTGCCCGCGCTGCAGACCGATCGCGCGTGCATCCCGCCCGAGTGCCGCAAAGGCAGCCCCGGCGACGCGCGCTCGAGCGTCTTCAGCATCGGCGCGATGCTCTACGAGATGCTCACCGCAGGCAGCGTCGGGCCCGGGATGAAGCGGCCCACCGATGTCATCCCCGACCTGCCCGCCGCGCTCGAGATGATCCTCGGCAAGGCCCTCGTCGCGGACGCGAAGCACCGCCCCGCCGATCTCGGCGCGCTCGCGCAAGCGCTGCACAACGTCGCGCCAGGTGCGTCCGTCGCGCCTCCGCCCACGAACGCAGGCCTCGACGACGGAGAGGTCGACGTCGCGATGTCCCTCATCCCGCCGGCCGCAGCAAACGGCGGCGTCGCGGTGCCGGCCGCGCCAAGGGTGCCGAACATCGGCGGCGCCGTGCCCGCGAGGCCTGCCGCGCCCGTGCACGACGGTCCCTTCCCCATCGCTGTCGTCAACGCTCCCGTGGTGCGTCGCGCCGACGATCCGACCCAGCGCCTCGCAGACCTGAAAGCGTCGCTCGAGTCCGATCCTCGCCCGCGTTACGTCGTCATCAAGGACGGCATGGATCACGGGCCGTTCAGCGCGGTCGAGGTGCTCCAGCAGGTCGCCACGGGCAACTTCATCGGCGACAACCCCCTGCGCGACTCGATCCTGAACGAGGAGCGGTTCATCAAGGACTGGGAGCAGTTTGCCCCGTACGCCGAGCAGGCGAAGCTGAACCGCGACATCAAGCAGGAGAAGAAGGCCCTCGAGGCCGTCGTCGTCGCCGAGCGCAAGGGCACGCAATACAAGGCGCTCATCGGCCTCGCCGTGATCGGCGTCCTCGGCGCGGGTTTCGCGGGCTGGCTGCTCAGCGTGCGCGGCAGCAAGAAGGAAAACAGCGAAGTCCAGGGCGACAACAAGGTCGTCTCGGTCGACGTCGACGCCGGCTTCAGCGGGAACAAGTCCGGCCCCGCGGGCGGCGGCGGCGTCGTGGGCGGCGGCGGCGGCGGCAAGTACCCCGTGCTCGGCGGCGGCATGAGCTGCGAGGGCGCGCGCTCCAAGTACATCGAGGACTACAGCAAGGATGCGCCGCCGGATCTGAGCGCGGGCTCCTTCGGCAACGTGCTGAACCGCGGCAACTACCTCAACGCGTGCAGCGTGCCGTCGTCGGTCTCGGTGAGCATCTGCGCGGCCATCCAGAACGGCCGCGCGGTCGGCGTAACCGTCTCGACGACGCCCTCGAACCCAGGAGTCAACTCCTGCGTCGCGGGCCAGGTGCGCGGCTTGTCCTTCCCGGCGCACCCGCGCCTCGACGTCACCACCACGACCTTCGCCGCGCAGTAAGACGGGCGCGGCAGGTCCCTCCCATGACCGAGCCGCTCATCCGCATCGAAGACATCACCAAGCGCTTCGGCGCTCGCACGGTCCTGCGTGGCGTGAACCTCTCCATCCCGCGCGGCTGCCTCTACGGGCTCATCGGCCCGGGCGCGTCGGGCAAGAGCGTGCTGCTCAAGCTCATCACCGGCCTCTACCGACCCGACGCGGGGCGCATCCTCGTCGAGGGAGAGGACGTGAACGCGATGAATGATCTCGAGCTTCAGAAGTATCGCCGGAGCTTCGGCATGTTGTTCCAGAACAACGCGCTCTTCGACTATATGACCGTCGGCGAGAACATCGCGTTCCCGCTGCGCCGCCTCTTTGACCTCTCCGACGACGAGCTCACCGATCGCGTCGCCGAGCGGCTCGAGGTCGTCTCGCTCCCCGGCTTCGAGGATCGTTTGCCGGCGGGGCTCTCCGGTGGGCAGAAGAAACGCGTGGGCGTCGCGCGGGCGACGATCACGAACGCCGAGATCGTCCTTTACGACGAACCCGCGGCGGGCCTCGATCCCGTGACGTCGCAGCGGATCTTCGAGCTCCTGCGCGACGAGCAGCGCGCCGCAGGGGCGACGGTGGTGATGGTCTCGAGTGACCTCGATCGGCTGCTCACCGTGACCGATCGCGTGGGCATGCTCCACCGGGGTCGGCTCGTCTTCGACGGCACGACCGAGGAAGCGAAGACGAGCCAGGACCCGTACGTCCGCCAGTTCGTCCACGGGCTGACGGAAGGTCCTCTCTGAGGAAGAAGCCTCAGACGAAGTGAAACCACTGCGTCGGGTGCGCGCGTAAAAAGGCGCCGAGCTGGTCCATCAAGCGCTGCGCGGCCGTGTCGAGATCGGCGGGGGTCGGGCGGCGAGGGACGTGGATGGGCGCGTGCACCAGCGCCTCGTAGTGCATGAAGCCGAGGCGGCGCGTGAAGACGGGCATGATGGGGGCGCCGCTCAGCGCCGCGATCATCAGCGGGCCCTCGGGGACCTGCCAGGGCTGTCCGAGGAGCGAGACCGTGCGTGCACGCATGCCGGGCGGGACGCGGTCGATCTGCATCGCCACGATGTCGTTTTGCTTGAGGTGGCGGAGGAGCGGCAACGCGTCGAAGGCCGTCTCGCCGATGTGCACGACCTTGACGCCCGAGCGCTCGCGGAGCTCGTCCTGCAAGGCCCGCGCTCGTTCGTCGCGCTCGCGGGCCATCACCACGACCACGTTCCTCGCCCGGACCTTGCCTAGCATCGGGCCGGACACCTCCCAGCCGCCCGTGTGTGCGGTCGCGATGACGATGCCTTTGCCCTCGGCCACGCACGCGTCGTAGTGCTCGACGCCGCGGGCGTAGGAGAGCAACCCGAGGTCGCGGCCGCGCGGC
>JANMGF010000638.1:0-1224 GCA_031374535.1 Polyangium sp. (in: bacteria) | reverse complement strand
CCGCCGCGACGGTCCTCACGCGCGAAAGCTCCGTCCACGCGCTCGCCGGACGCCCCTGGCCGACATAACACTCCGCGAGCTTGATCCCGGTATTGATGTGCTCGGGCAAGAGCCGCTTCACCTCCTCGAAACGGGGACAAGCATGCGCGAAATCGCCAGCCGCCATTTCCTCGTCTGCTTGCTGGAACAGCGCCCGCGCCGCCGCCTCCGCCTGGGGATCCACCTGGGCGGCTGCTCCGGAAGCGAGCAACAAAAGCGCCGGGCATATCATTCGACCAAGGTGACGACCCACCATCGTTGTCTCTCCATTCCTCCCGCCGCTTCCGCAAGCACCGCGTGATCACCGCCTCGACCCCCGGCGGCACCTCCGGTCGCAGCTCCCGCAGCGGCGCCGGCTCCTCTTGCAGCACCCGCGAGACCACCTCCGTCATCGTCGCCGCCTTGAACGGCGATATCCCTGCCAGAAGCTCGTACAGAATCACCCCCATCGCCCAGATGTCCGTGCGCGTATCGACCGTCTTCGTCCGCGCCATCTGCTCCGGCGACATGTACATCGGCGACCCGAAGAGCGCGTTCGTTTGCGTCAGATCCACCTCCTCCGGCCCCGTGTGTTTCGAGATCCCGAAGTCGAGCACCTTCACGCAAGGGCTCCCATTCCGCCGGCGAACGAGGAAGAGGTTCGCCGGCTTGAGATCGCGATGCACGATCCCCGCCTCGTGCGCCTCCGCGATGGCGTCGCAGACCTGAAGCACGTACGCCACGGCCTCCTCGACGGGGAGCGGCCCTTGCCGCGCGATCAACACCTTCAGATCGCACCCGTCGAGGTGCTCCATCACCATGTACGGCGCGCCGTTCTCCATGCGGCCGACGTCGTGGACCCGCGCCACGTGTTCGCTCTGGAGCCGCGCCGCCGCGCGCGCCTCGCGCAGGAAACGCTCGAGCGACTCGCGATGTCCGAGCATGGCCGGCAGGAGGAACTTGATCGCGTAGAGCTGGCCGAGCTCGACGTGGCGCGCGGCGACGACGATGCCCATCCCGCCCTTGCCGAGCACACGATCGACGCGGTATTTGCCGAGAAGAACTTCTCCAGGAGCGACGGGGTTTTCCATGAGGGGAAGGGTCCGTGCGAAGAGGGACGAAAGGGCCGAGGATCCACCCGAGGACGGTTGTCCCAGGGGAGCACGGTCAAACCTACCCATGTCGAGCCCCCGCTGACAAGCAAAA
>JANMGF010000633.1:0-2264 GCA_031374535.1 Polyangium sp. (in: bacteria) | reverse complement strand
GCGGCTCGACATGAAGATCGCCGAGGCCGAGGTCACGGGCTCGTTCTACGTGGGTAAGGACCTCGTCGCGGCGTATCAAGCCGGCGGCCTCGAAGACGGGATCCTCCAGACGATCGACGACGCGCTTGGCGGTCGCATCTCGTCGGAGGCCTTCGAGGAGGGCTCCACGGTGCGCGTGATCGCGGTGGAGGAGACGGCGCTCGGCTCGTTCGCGCGATACAAGAAGATCATCGCGCTCGAGTACAGGCCCGTCGATCCCGCGCAGAAGCCGATGCGTGTGTACGCCTTCCACGGGCAGGAGGCGCGCGGCTACTGGGACGAACGCGGCAAACAGCCGTACTCGGGGGGCTGGCGTTCGCCGTGTCCGGGGGCGCCGGTGACGTCGCGCTTCAACCCGAAGCGGATGCATCCCGTGCTGAAGAAGGTGATGCCGCACAACGGCACCGACTTCGGCGCGCCGATGGGGACGCCGGTGTACTCGGCCTACAAGGGTACGGTCGAGTGGGTGGGGCCGCAGGGGCCGAGCGGGAACCTGGTGACGATCCTGCACGCGAACGGCGTGCAGACGGGGTACGCGCACCTCTCGCGTTTCGCGCCGGGCATCAAGATCGGCATGAAGATCGGCGTGCACCAGCTCGTGGGGTACGTCGGATCGACGGGCCGATCGACGGGCCCGCACCTTCACTTCAGCGCGAAGAAGGACGGCAAATTCTTCGACGCGGAGACGTTGCAGATGGACGGCGAGCGCGTGCTGCCGCCCATGGATCGCGCGGCGTTCCTCGAGGTGAAGGCCGAGCTCGATCGGCGCCTCGAGGCGATCCCGTTGCCGGAGCCGCCGCCCGAGAAGCCGAAGCCCCAAGCGGCCCTTGGTATGCCTGCGCCGGGGGCCGGAAGTGGCGCGCCGGTGGCTCCGGGGGCGCCGCCGTCGTTCCCCGCGGGTGGTTCCGAGCCGGCGGTCCAGCCGTCGGGGTTCGTCGAGGAGACAGGCGACGGTGACGACGAGGGTGGCCAGCCGATCCCCGCGCCCATGCTCAACGGTTTGCCCCTCGGCCCATCGACGGCGACGCCGACCGCGGCCCCCGCGGGCAAGAAGCCTCCGTCCGGACCCACGCCCGACGCGCCTCCGGATGATCCGGGTGAGGAATCGGAAGCGCATTGAGCGGGCCGGAGACGGTTTGAGCCGCAACGAATCTTCGGCCCCTGTCCAGATCGCCGAGGCTGGGCAGAGCGTGCTCGAGGCCGAGGAGCCCGACCTCGTGATTTATCGCATGCGTGGGCTCGTGGACGGCCACCATCTACGCGCGCTCCGCTTAGCCGAGGGCCAGTGGAACGTGGGCAAGCCCTACTTGCTCGTGCTGGTCGACATCTCCGGCCAGGAGGGCTCGACGATGGATGCACGCAGGGCGTCCACCGAGCCCGCGCTCGGGACGCACAAGCGCGCGATCGCGATCTGCGGAGGGAGCCACTACGCGCGGGTCCTCTCAGAGCTCGCGATCCGCGCGATGCGCGTGCTCACGCGGGCCGATCCGCCGATGCGTTTTTTCCCGGACGAGGCCAGCGGGCGGGCTTGGCTCGTCGAGCGACGCGCCGATCTCGTTTCCTCGAAGCACTGATCGCTCGCTCTCCTCGGATCTCCGACGGACAAAACACCAAAACCCTCTGTCCTTGCGGAGAGAGGGTTCTGGGGAACGAGCCGGAAGCGTTTAACGCTTCGAGTACTGGAAGCGCTTGCGGGCGCCCGGCTGACCGTACTTCTTGCGCTCCTTCTTGCGCGCGTCACGCGTCAAGAAGCCAGCACGCTTCAGCGAAGCGCGGCGCTCGGGGTCCGCCAGGATGAGGGCACGCGCGATGCCGTGGCGCATGGCCTCGGCTTGCGCGCTGTGACCGCCGCCGGCCACCGTCGCCTGCACGTCGTACTGGTCGACGAGCTCCAGAAGCTCGAGCGACTGACGCATGATCATCTGGTTCGTCTCGCGCACGAAGTAGTCGTTCGCGCCACGAGCATTCACCGAGATCTTGCCGGAACCCGGCGAGATCCACACGCGCGCGACGGCCGTCTTGCGCTTACCGGTAGCGTAGATGCGATTGTTCTCGGGCATGGATCGGCCTCAGTTCACGCAAGGGGCTGCGGCTTCTGCGCCGCATGGGGATGATCCGGACCGGCGTAGACCTTGAGCTTCGTGAGCAGCTCGCGACCGAGGATGCTCTTCGGAAGCATGCCCTTCACCGCTTTGGTGATGGGCAGCTCGGGCTTGCGCTCGAGC
>JANMGF010000624.1:0-1585 GCA_031374535.1 Polyangium sp. (in: bacteria) | reverse complement strand
GCTCGAGCGCCAGGAGTTCGCCTGGGGGAACTTCCGTTACTTCTTCAGCTTCTACGATCGGGTCGGCCTCGAGTACCTGCCGTTTTACTGGACGAGCGGGCTGCGCCAGGAGGACGTCGACGTCTTCTGGGAGTACCTGTGGTCGTCGGAGGTGGTGATCCTCGGCGGTGGTCACAGCCTGACGGGCCTGCGGCGTTACAAGGAGCTCGGCGCGCGTTTCAACGGCGAGCCGGGGATGTTCGGGCGCATCCTGCACGAGCGCAAGGCGCGGGGCCTGCTCACGGTGGGCTTCTCGGCGGGCGCCGATCAGCTCTGCGAGCACACGTTCCGCCGCACGTACGACGCGTACACGGACACGTCGGGGTTTGGCCTCGTGCGCAAGTCGATGGTCACGTTGCACCACGACGCGAGCCGCAACGGGGATCTCTGGGACGCGGCGCGGCGCTTCGGCGACGACCGGATCTTCGGCCTGCCGAACGACGCGGGGCTGAACGTCGACTGGGGTGTCTTGCCTTCGGGCAACATCTGGCAGGCGTACGAGTTCGTCGTGGATCGGACGTGGGACATCCCCTCGGATCAGTTCCACATCCGGACGCGCCACGGCGGCCTCATCGATCATTTTGATCCGCAGGGCCGGCACTGGGGCTTCGACAACGGCGATGTCCTCGTGCGGATCCAGTCGCCCGACGGCCGTTTCGACGAGTCGTGGATGACGGCCGGCGGCAGCTTGCTCCACTACGGCACGCGTCAGTCGAGCCGCTTCGGGAGCATCGCCGAGATCCTCGCCTCGCATTGATCAGCAGCCGTTGTTCGTGTAGCCACACGAATCGCCCGTCTTCGCGCGTGTCGGGTTGAAGTTCGACGTGCTGCTCGCCTCGCAGCTGTTCTTCGCTGCGCACGCGATCGGCACGATCGGGGCGAGACCGGCGCGAAACGCGTGGTATGTAGCGCCCGTGAAAGCCCTCGCCCGCGCCCGCCGGCTCACGATCCGCGCTTTTCTCCTCGTCACCACGATCTCCGCGGCCTCGTGCGGCGAAGGCACGAAGCCTCCCGAGGTGCCCGCGGCCTCGTCCCCGCCCGCCGCTCTTCCTTCGCTCGCGCGTTTACCCTCGAAGTGGCGCTTCGACCTTCGCGCCGAGCCCGCGTCGGGCCGCGAGGGCCTCGTGACGAGCGACTCCGCGCCGGCGACACGCGTGGGGGTCGAGATCCTGCGGAAGGGCGGCGGCGCGGTGGATGCGGCGATCGGGGTCGCGTTTGCGCTTGCCGTCGTGTACCCGCAGGCGGGGAACATCGGGGGCGGGGGGTTTTTGGTCGTTCGGGCGGGGACCGGCGAGGTGCGCGCCCTCGATTTCCGGGAGACGGCGCCGGCCCGGGCCACGCGGGAAATGTTTTTCGGGAAAAACGACGCGTCGCTGGTCGGGCACCTCGCGGCGGGCGTGCCGGGCGCGGTGGCGGGGCTCTGGGAGGCGCATCGGGCGTACGGGCGGCTTCCGTGGAAGGAGCTCGTCGCGCCGGCGATCCGGCTCGCGGAGGAGGGGTTCGTGGTGGACGCGGGGCTCCGGGAGATCATCCAGGATCGAGCGGC
>JANMGF010000619.1:0-1651 GCA_031374535.1 Polyangium sp. (in: bacteria) | reverse complement strand
CGATCGCGGCCGCCCGCTCGGACATCTCGCTCTCCTTCTTGCCCATGGCGCACGCGGCCGAGCGAATCCTGGCGTTCTGGGGCCGTATCGATTTCGGGATCGCCACCGCGTATGCGACGAGTGTTCCCGCGGTGCTCGAGGAGCTGAAGGAGGTGCGCCCGACGCTCTTCGGCAGCGTGCCGCGAATCTTCGAAAAAGCCTACGCCCGCATCCAGACCGAGGTCGACAAGGCCCCGCCCGCGCGAAAACGTATGTTCCGCCTGGCCGAGGCCGCGGGCCTCGCGGTCGTGGAGGCGTGGCAACGCGGGGAGGAACCTTCGTTGCCGCGGAAAATCGCGCACCGGCTGGCGGACGCGCTCGTGTTTTCGCGGGTCCGCGAGGCGTTCGGGGGCCGCGTGAAGCGCTTCATCACGGGAGCTGCGCCCATCCCGCGCCCGATCCTCACGTTTTTCTGGGCCGCGGGCCTGCCCATTTACGAGATGTACGGCATGACGGAGGCCACGGTCGTGACGCACGGCAATCGCCCCGGCCACGTCCGCCTCGGCTCCGTCGGCCGCGCGCTGCCGTTCGTGGAGGATCGAATCGCCGACGACGGCGAGATCCTCGTGCGGGGCCCCAACGTGTTCAAGGGGTATTACAAGAACCCCGAGGCGACGCGCGAGATGATCGACCAGGAGGGATGGCTCCACACGGGCGACATCGGCAAGAAGGACGCAGACGGCTTCGTTTTTATCGTCGACCGAAAGAAACATTTGATCATCACGTCGGGCGGCAAGAACATCAGCCCCGCGAACGTGGAGAACGAGATCAAGGCGAGCGACACGCTGATAAGCCAGGTGCACGCGCACGGCGACCGGCGGGCGTATTGCACGGCCCTCGTCACGATTCACCCGATCGAAGCCGTGGAATGGGCGAAGGCGAAAGGGTACGTGGCGGACCCGGCGGCCGAGGAGCTACGCCGCGCCTTGCTCACGAGCCCACTCTCGCGCCCGCCGGGGCTCGCAGAGGTCATGGCGAAGGTCACGGCCGATCCGGAGATCCAGAAGCGGGTGGCCAGCGCCGTGCGGCGCGCGAATACGAAGCTCTCGCGGGTGGAGGGAATCAAGCGGGTGCACCTGCTCGATCGGGATTTTTCGCTCGAGGAGGACGAGGTGACGCCGACCCTCAAGGTGAAGCGGAAAAACATCGAAAAGAAGTTTGCCGCGGTCTTCGACAGGCTCTACGAGGATCCGGGGTTCGGGATCTCGATCGAGGAGGGATGAGCGGATGAAGACGCACGTGTGCATGCTCGTGCTCGTCGACAAGCCCGTAGGATGCCCCCCCATCATGTTGCGCCGCAACATAAATCCCTTGACGGCTCTCCCCCGTCGGCCCTAAGCTCCCCCGCGGCTGGCTGCTCGTTCAGCCTACTTTTCACGCCTGGCTCCAGGGAACACCCCGTGGCCGGGCCTTGATCTGCGCGGGCCGTTGTGCGCCGCAACATAACGGAGGACGGGAACGATGACGCTGCGAGGATTGTCCGGCAAGAAGGTGCTCATCACGGGGGCGGCGAGTGGCATTGGTCGCGCCACGGCGACGCGGTTTTACGACGAAGGCTCGGTGCTCATCCTGAATGACGTCGTGCCCGCCGAGCGCGCCGATCTCGCGGCGG
>JANMGF010000584.1:0-2102 GCA_031374535.1 Polyangium sp. (in: bacteria) | reverse complement strand
GCACCGGCGCCGCCGCGAACCCCCGTACGAGGCCCTCCATCACCGCGACGTCGCCCTGGAAAAACGGGTGCGCGAACGCATCCGCCACGACGAGCGTCTCCCCCGCGGCGAGCACGTGCCGGCCGATCCCCCCGAGCACCGGCCACCGTCGTCCATCCATGCCCACAGCGGACACGAGCACGCGGCCCTCCCCCTGAGCCACGAGCGCGAGGACCACCGAGGCATGCAGCTCCTCGGCGGCGGAACGGACGAACCAGTCGAGGCGCGCATCCCGCGGCCCCTCCTTCATCGAGCGGACCGAGTTCACCTGCGGGGTCGAGACGGCCGCCTCCGAGAGCGGAGACGCGGGCTCGGTGCCCTTCAAGAGGCCCTCGGCGACGGCGCGCAGCGTCTCCGCGGAGGCGTTCCGCGGGAGGATCGCGCTGATGCCGAGGTGCTCCCGCAGCGCGCCGGCGAAGGCGCGGAGCTCGGCGAAGGGTGAGGTCACGATGACCTTCGTCCCGCGGCCGCTCACGCGGGAACGGAGCCAGTCGAGCACCTCGAACCCGTCGACGACGGGGAGCGAGAGCGACGAGACGAGCAACGAGGGCGTTCCGAAGCGACGCAAGAGCCAGATGGCGCGCTCTCCGTCCTGCGCGACGAGGGGCACGAGGCCGAGGGCATCCACGACGGCGACCTGGGCGGCAGAGAGGACTGGATCGGGTTCAGCGACGAGGGCGAATGCGGACATGGTGTACCTCCTCCGGGGGGCGGGGGGTTCAGGAACTTCGCCGTGGAGATAAACAATTGTCGTGCCATCGCATCGGACGACTCAGGAAGCTCCCGATTGAGCAGCCGGCGCGCGAAGGTGGCGCGTGTCGCGCAAAAATAGCGCGTCCTTCGTCCGTGCTGCTCGCGGTGCGCTGATGTCTGGACATCGCAGTGATGTCTGGGGTCCTCATATGCCGAGTCCTCAAGCTGGATCCTGAGCGAAAAGGGGACGCACGTTCTCGGGGCCCTCGTTGCGGGGATTGTTCACCCGGGTCGAGACGGGCGTCACCACGAGATCGTCTCCGCCCTTGGCGTGGATCATCGCCTGCAAGAAATCCTGTCGTTTCTCGTCGGGATCGAGCCAGGGTCCGTAGGTGTCCGGGGAGAGGAGGACGGGCATCCGATCATGCACGTCGGCGACGATGGGATGGGCGTCGGTCGTGAGGATCGCGAAGGTATCGAGGGTGCTGCCCTCGGCGTTTTTCCAGCGGGCCCAGAGGCCGGCGATGGCGAAGGGCCGATCGTCGGCGCGGTGCATGCGGCAAGGTTGCTTCTTGCCGTTGCCGAGCTTCTTCCATTCGTAGAAGCCGTCGGCGACGACGATGCAACGTTTCGACTTGAAGCTCGAGCGGAAGGCGGGCTTCTCGGCGGCGGTCTCGCCGCGGGCGTTGATCATGCGGTCGCCCATGGAGAGGTCCTTCGCCCACGAAGGAACGAGCCCCCAGCGCGCGAGATCCAGGGTGCGAGGCGCGCCGGGCTCGAGGACCCGCACGATGGGCACGTCCTGGGTGGGCGAGACATTGAAGCGAGCGTCGAGGAGAGGAACGTCTTCGACCCGAACGCCAAAAAGAGGGCCGAGCAAGTTCGGCGCGACGTTGGTCAGGGTGTATCGACCACACATGGTGAAGATCCGAAACGGAGCGAGGGCGCGGGAGGACAGCGGAGCCTAGCAGTGTTTGCGGGCGGCGGGGTGTCGACGAAGGGAACGAGCGAACGGCGCCTTGATCAAAGAATGGCACGAAGAAGGCGCGCGCTCGCGAAAAACTCCATTGCGACGGGGCTCGTGCTCGGGGCGCTCGTCGTGGGCTTCGTCGGCAATAGGGCGGGCGAGGCCGGGGCCGTCACGAACAAAAGCCCTAGGACCCGGGCGCCGCTTTCGCTACCGTCGCCCCGCTCGCCGATGCTGGGACGACTGCACCGCCCGTATTTCCTCGCCTCGGCCCTCGCGCTCGTGGCCTGCACGCGCGCCGCGCCGGAGGGCGCCGAGGCGCCGAAAAGGCCCGCGGCCGCGGCGTCGTTGCGGCTCGATGCGCCGCTCACGGGTGGCGCGCGGCTCTTTCATACGGCGGTGG
>JANMGF010000008.1:0-2479 GCA_031374535.1 Polyangium sp. (in: bacteria) | reverse complement strand
GCTCGCGTAGCTCGCACGCAAGCGACACCTCGGCGCGGAGTGCCTCGGTGACCTCTTCCCAGGACATCGGCCGATCCGCGCGCGCGTCGAACAGAGCCCAGGTGATCCCCGCGAGCCAGCGGGCGAGGTTTTGCGTTGCCTGCCAGAAGACGAGCACCTGCTCCGTCGTCTCGCGCAGGTGCGCGTGATGGCGCGCGAGGCGGGGGCCCACGAGCACCCGGTAGAGATGCGCGACCAGACGCTCGCATGCGGCCACGCGATCGGGCCCGGCTTCGATCAGGACCCGCACGCCGCTCCGCCCGGGGTCCCGGCCGACCGCGTCCGCGAAGACCTCGTGAAACAGCCGCCCCAGGAGGAGCGTCGCGCGCTCGCCTCCGCCCACCTCGGCGACGCCTGCGGCGCGCGAGAGCTCTTCTCGCACTTCCTTGACCGATAGCTCGACCGGCATGGCTCTCCCTCACTCCGCAGCGTTGCCCAGCGACTCGGCCGGCACGTAAGCGAACAGCACGACAGGCGGCCCTTCGAGCACGCCGATCCGCTCGCGGTGGCGTCGCGCCGCGGCGATCGCTTCGTCGCCGGAGCAGCCCAGTTCGGCCGCCAGCGCGTCGAGGCGGATCACGAAGCGACGCAAGAGCACATCGTCGAGATCACGCTCGAGCTGGATTTCTCGCGACGAGCGCGTTTCGCCCTCGTCGAGGGCCTCGACGAGGTCGGTGAGCGCGTCGTCGAGGTTCTTCGTGAGCCACGCGCTCACCGCGCCTTCACTCACCACCTCACCGCGCTCCGCGAGGTCGCCCGCGCGCGCGTCTGACAGCAAGGAGCGCAGCGCTTCGAGCGCCGCCAGCGCCTCGCCGCTCGGCTTGACGACCCGCGCGCCTCGCTTCTCCAGCTCCGCGAGGTACTCCTGCGTCTTCTTCGCCGTGCGGGTGATGGGCAGGCGCGGGTCTCGCAGGATCACGAGCCGACCCGGCGAGGACTTGGCGCCCCCGGCGGCTTGCATGACCTGGCGCAGGCGCGCGGCGAGGCTCGTCATGTTCGTCTCGTTGCAGACGATCACGCTGATCGGCCCGCGGGACGAAGACAACAGCAGATCCACGCCCGGAGGCCGGAGCGGCTGCGTCTTCTGCCCTCGCAGGGCCCAGAGCATGGGCAGGCCGTGCATCAGCGTGTCGCGGCTCTCCTCGGGCTTGACGGTCTGGATTGCGCTCGACCGTCGCGTCGCGAAGGTGTCGCGCAGGAAAACCTCGACCCGCGCGGGCTCGGGCGGGGCCTCGTCGCGAAGCTCTGGCTCCCCGCGCTGGAGCCGCTCGAAGGCCGTGGCGGCGGCCGCCAGCACCCGACGCGGCACGCAGGGCGACGTCTGCGCGAGCTGCGCGAGGAAGGCGTCGCTGAACGGATGGATGCGCGCGCCGCCGTGTTTCTTGCGCGCCTCGCGCAGGGCCTCGACGCGCTCGAGGCGATGCACGATGAGCGCCTCGACCTGGTCGCGCGTGAGCGGCTCGAGGACCGAACGGCGCTTGAAAATCCGGTCGCGATCCGCCTCGCGCACGCTGGTGTTCAGCAGATCGACGAACGCGCTCTGCACACACGAGATCAAGAGCACGTTGCGATCGGCCTCGGAGAGGTCGGCTGCCATGCGGCCGAAGCGGAAGAGCGAGTCCTGATCGTCACGGCTCTGCTGCAAGGCCTCGATCTGGTCGAAGCAGAAGACGATGGGCAGCGTCTCTCCCGCGAGCTTGCAGAGCGCAATGACCACCTGCCGCGCTGCCTCCTCGCGGTCCTCCGGCTCCTCGGCTGCCAGGCCGAGACAACCGAGGGCCGACTCCGGCAGGCTGTCGCCCGAGAGCCACGCCGTCGCGTCCATGGCGAAGCGGTTGTGGATCACGTGATCGAGGACGACACAAAGGTTACGGCTGAGCTCCAGCCGCTGCGCCACCTCCTGCAGGTAGTCGGTCACGGACTCGCCGTCGGTCCCTGTGAGCACGCGCAGCGCGCGCACCCATCGCCTCGGCGGCTCCCCGCGCTGGGCCGCGACCTGATGGGCCACGAGGCGCTGGAGCTGGGTCAGCCCTTGTTGCTTTCGCAGGAGGTCAATCGTCAGGCGACGGCGTACGTGTTGCCAGATGAGCTGCGCGTTCGTCTGCAGCTTCACCGACACGAACACGCAGCGCAGCGTGCCGTCGGGCGCCGCGTTGGCGGTCTCCACGAGGTGCCGCTGAAGACGGGCGAGCAGGTGCGTCTTGCCCGAGCCTGCGGGGCCGAAGATCAAGACCGAATCCGGGTTGCCCCGCGACGCGCTGTCGAGCGCGTGAAGGCACTGCTGGAAGGGACCCTGATGGATGGCGGCGACGTCGACGGTCGTGCTCCAGGCATCCAGAACCACGTTGCCTTGAAACGGGTTTGGCAGGGCTGACAGCTCGCTCATGCGCTCCTCCCCGGTGCGATGCCGACGTAGTGCGTACCGCGTTCGTCCTCGACC
>JANMGF010000464.1:0-1988 GCA_031374535.1 Polyangium sp. (in: bacteria) | reverse complement strand
ACGACGCCCGTGAGACCGAGCCCCCAAGCTGCAGCGCGCCGCGAGAGGAAGGAGCGAGGAGCCACGCGCGGGAGTTTAGCCCGAAAAGCACGGATCGGCCGGAGATAAGGAGCGAGCGCGCGGATCGTCCGAGCGTAGCCGCCGGGCCTTGAACCCGGTATACGGGGACTCTCATGCGCGGAGCGGGACGATGATGGCGGTATTCCAGGAGTGGATCGCGATCCTGCTCCGCTGGCTCCACCTGATGGCGGGCATCGCGTGGGTGGGGACGTCCTTCTATTTCAATTGGTTCGATCTGTCCGTGCGGCCTGCGAAGGCCAAGGTGCTGAAAGAGAACATCCGCGGCACGCTCGACGAGATCCACGGCGGCAGCTTCTACTATCACGAGCAGTACTGGCCCGACGCCCACCCCGAGCGGCTTCTGGTGCACGCCTGGCCCGCGAAGACGACGTTGATCACGGGCGCGCTCTTGCTCGCGGGGATCTACTGGTACGGCGCCCGGACCTATCTCATCGACCCCAGCGTCGCCCATCTCGGCCCGACGGCCGCCGTGGGTATCAGCATCGCCTCGATCCTGGCCTCTTGGTTCTTCTACAACGAGGTTTGTTTTTTCATCGACAATAACCGCGTGGTATTCGTGGTGATGAGCGTCTTCGTGGCGCTCGCGGCGTACGGGTATCAGCACGTGTTCAGCGGGCGCGCCGCGTACATTCACGTGGGGGCAATGCTCGGGACGTGTATGGGGCTCAACGTGTGGACCTCGATCGTGCCCCACCACATTGCCATGCGAAAGAGCCTCCTGGCCGGGCAGCCGCTCGACAAGGCGGACGGCGAGCAGGCGAAGCGGCGATCGCAGCACAACAACTATTTCACGTTGCCGGTCACGTTCGCGATGATCAGCAACCATTTCGCGGTGGCCTACAACCACCACCGCGCGTGGCTGATCCTGTGGCTCCTGATGGCGGGAGGCGTCTCCATCCGCCATTACCTGAACGTCCTTTACAAGGAGGACCGCAAGGAAAGGCCGCTGCTGGCCGTCGTCGTGGCCGCGTTCGGGGGTGCGGTGGGCCTGAGTTTCCTCCGGCCAGCGCCGCCGCCGGTGGTGGGGCCGGTGGATACGGTGACGGCGATGACCATCGTGCAAAAGCGATGCGTGCCATGTCACGCGCAGAAGCCGACGCATCCGACGTTCGCCGCGCCGCCGGGGGGATTCATGCTGGAGACGCCGGAGCAGGTGCTGGCCCGGGGGGAGAAGGTCGTGCAACGGACGTCGGTGTCGAGGGATATGCCGCTCGGGAATGCGACGGCGATGACGGATGAAGAGAGGGCGCAGCTCAAGGTGTGGGTCGAGGGGCAGGGGAAGTAGGGGCGGGGGCGAGAAGCGGAGGGGCGGGGTCGAGGGGCGGAGGCTCGAGGTCGTGGGTCCGAGAGGTGGTGTCGAGTCTCCGGAGACACGAGACCGCAGCTTTTTGACGCGGAGTCGTGGGTCTGGGAGGTGGTGTCGAGTCTCCGGAGACACGAGACCGCAGCTTTTTGACGTGGGGTCGTGGGTCCGGGAGGTGGTGTCGAGTTTCCGGAGACACGAGGCCGCAGGAATTCGACGTGGGAACGTCGTTCAGGGCGACGAAGCCGGAGCGTCTCGACGCGGGGTCGTCGAGGCGGGGAACGAGGTCGCATCCTGAAGAGGTGGGGTCGTTGGGCTCAGCGAGCGGGGCAGACGGCGAGGAGATGGTCGAAGAAGCGGGCGGCCCAGGGGGAAGCGGCGCGGATCTTGGCAGGATCGATCAGGCCGATGAGGGTGAAGCCGTGGGCTTTGTCGTAGGAGCCCTTCGTTTTCGCTCCCCGTGTCGCGCGTTGGAGTGCGTTGTGGAGGTGCCGTTTCGAGATGCCCTCGACATCCTCGCGTGCGGGGAGGGCACTTCGTTGGAAGCCCTGGCCGTAGAATGCATCGAGGGCTCCCGGATCCGCGAGGAACCAGGATTCCATGC
>JANMGF010000454.1:0-1578 GCA_031374535.1 Polyangium sp. (in: bacteria) | reverse complement strand
CTGGCTCTCGCTCGGCGCCGGGGAGATGGCGTCCGAGCGGTCCAGGATCGAGGCCGAGCTTGCGTTGCTCGAAGCGGCGTTCGTCGCTGCGGCTCGCCCCCCCACGGAAACGGAGCCGCGTGGGGCAGGGGAGGAAGCGCGGATCGAGGGCACGAGCCGCGAGGCGTATTGCTCGCTCGTGCGGGAAGCGCTCGCGGCCATCCATGCGCGCGAAATCGACAAGGTCGTCCCTGTCGCCGCGAGCCGCCTCTGCCCTTCGCGCCCGCTCGACGCGCGTGCGGCGATCGGACGTATCGCCGCGGCTTACGCCGACACCACGCGGTTCGCCGTGCAGCGTGGGGATCGCGTGTTCCTCGGGGCCTCGCCCGAGCGGCTCGTCTCGCGCCGTGGTCGCGTCGTCACCACGGACGCCCTTGCCGGCACCACGCGACGTGGCCCCGACGACGTGAGCCTCGTGCGTGCGCTCCTCGGAAGCTCCAAGGAGCGGCGCGAGCATGCGCTCGTCGTGGAGGCGATCGCGGCCGTGCTCGGGCCTCGTTGCGCCGCGCTCGAGGTCCCGGAGGTGCCGACGATCCGGAGCCTGCCCAACGTGCACCACCTCTGGACGCCCATCCGCGGGACCTTGCAGGACGACACGCACGTGCTTTCGCTCGTCGAGGCCCTGCACCCGACGCCGGCTGTCTCGGGCACGCCGCGTGATCGCGCCACCGCGTGGATCGCCGCACACGAGCCCGACGCCCGCGGCTGGTACACGGGCGCCGTCGGATGGTTCGACGCCGCGGGGGACGGGGATTTCTCGGTCGCCATCCGCGCGGGGCTCGTCTCGCCGGACGAGGCCTGGCTCTACGCGGGGGCCGGGATCGTCGAAGGATCCGATCCACCCGCCGAGTACGCCGAGACGCGCGCCAAGCAGGCGCCGATGCTCGCGGCGCTGGGAATCTGCGTATGAACACCGATCCCCTCGCGTGGGCCGAGCTCTTCATGGCCGCGCTCGCGTCCGCCGGCGTGCGTGACGTCGTGGTTTGTCCCGGCTCCCGCTCGACGCCCCTCGCCCTCGCCGCCGACGTCACGGCTGGCCTGCACATCCACACGGCGATCGACGAGCGCGCCGCGGCTTTTTTTGCGCTCGGTCAGGGGCGTGTCACCGGCCTTCCGAGCGTCGTCCTCTGCACCTCGGGGACGGCTGGCGCGCACTTCCTCCCTGCCGTGATCGAGGCCTCGCAGAGCCACGTGCCGCTCCTCGTCGTCACGGCTGATAGACCCTGGGAGGCCGTCGACATCACGTCGCCGCAGACCATCGACCAGACGAAGCTCTTCGGCGGCCACGTTCGATTTTTCGTGGAGCTCGGCTTGCCCGACCCCGGCGCCCCCCGCGAGGCCCCCGCCCGCGTCGCCCTCCACGCCAGAACCCGCGCCCTCGGCCCCGATCCCGGCCCCGTCCACATCAACGCGCGTTTCCGCAAGCCCCTCGAGCCCTCGGCCCCGTGGCCCGATCCCGATCGCGCCTCCCGCCTCGCCGGCGTCCTTCGTCGCGGCACGACCCGCGTCTACCCGCCCCGCATCGAGCCTTCGCCCGAG
>JANMGF010000432.1:0-8431 GCA_031374535.1 Polyangium sp. (in: bacteria) | reverse complement strand
ACGCCGCGCATGCGTGGCCCATCCGGGCAAGACGATCCTGCTCTGGAATACGCTCTCGGCGACGTGGCCCGAGCCGTCGATCGGGCCGGAAGCGTTGCCTCCGGCCTTTCGACGGTTCTTCGAGGGCGACGTGCCGATCTGAGCGAGGGCTCAGGGAGCGGGCGGGTAGGGCGGGCCGAAGTTCTGCTCGGCGATGTCGTCGTAGGTGAGCACCGGCGTCCTGCCGACCGGATCCGAGTAGAGCGGCTTCACGACGCAGCCACGCGTGCCGCACTGGTCGGACTCGCGGAAGGCCACGTCCGCGACCAGCCAGAAGCGATTTCCGCCGGGTAAGTTCTGCCCGTCGGGCGGGGTGAAGGTGATGGCCGCTTCGGGCTCGTAGTAGCCCTTGGCGCCGAGCTCGGCGGTGAGCGCGCCGTCGCAGTACACCTTGATCGTCGGGTGCACGTCGTAGGCCTTGTCGTCGTTGCTGAAGTAGTGGACGCCGATCCGGAACCACTGGCTCTTCGGCGGGAAGTCGACGTTGACGTTCTCGGGCGCGCAGAAGTCGGAGTCGTCCGGGTTCGAGATCGCCGGATTGCAGCTGATGTTGTCGAGGTCGAGGCGCGGGTTGTGGCAACCCTGGCCGAGCGCTTGCCAGTTTTGGCCCACGCCGCGCGGCGCGAAGTAGCAGTTGTTCTTCTCGAACACCGGATCGAGGTACCAGGACACCGGATCCGGCGGCTGCGCGTTCGCGGGGAACCAGGCCGGCGCGTCGAACGAGGGCGGCGGCGAGAAGTCGTTGAAGACGCAGTTCGACCACGCGCAGTCCTGCGGCGCGCCCGAGACGGCCCAGGGGAGCGTGTTGTCCGGCTGATGCAGGTGCAGGTCGAGATCCACGCCGTCGCCGCCGAGGCCGTGCTCTCACTCGAGCTCGACGCGCAGGCCAGGCGCGCCGACGAAGAGCGGATACGTGCACATCGCGGTCCCGCCGCCGGGCAGGCCCTTCGTGTAGTTCACGGTGTACTCGCCCGACTGGAGCGGCTTGAAGTCGTCGGCCGGGCCGCCGCCGCTCACGGCGGGGCAGGGGCTCACGCCGTCCGGGCACGTGACGGTCCAGACCTCGGATCCCGGCACGGCGTCGGCGCTGAAGCTGCCCGTGCCCTCCTTGAGATCCGCGGTGACGAAGGGCGACGTCGTGATCGGGTGGCAACCCAGCGTGTCGTTCGTGAAGCAGAGCTCGGATGCGTGCACGCCGCCGATGCACGGCGACCAGAGGCCGCTCTCGCCGCACTTCATCGTGCCGTCGAAGCAGCCCGGCGTGCCGCGGTAGGACGGGTCGCCGCGGAAGCAGAAATGCGCCTGGCCCGCGGCGCAGGGGCAACCCTCGTCCACCTGGCCGTCGCAGTCGTCGTCGAGGCCGAGGTGGTCGTCGTCGCAGAGCTCCGTGGGTCCGCATGCCGTGCCGCAAGGGTTGATCGGGACGTCGATCGGCGCGTCGCTGCCGCCGGCGTCGGGCACGAAGAGGCCGCCGTCGCCGCCCATGCCGGTGGAGCTCGAGGCCGGCGAGTTGCCGCCAGCGCCGCCAGAGCCGCCAGAGCCGCCGTCGCCGGTGAAGTCCCTCGGGGCCGACGTCGCCGAGCAGCCAGCGGCGATGGCTGCGCCCGTGGTGAGGCCAGCGAGCACGTAAAGCAGCGGTTTTACGAAGCGGCGACGGCGACGCATAAAGAATCCTCCCGCCCCAGCGTGGGCGATGGACGGCGCGGTGGAAGTGAGATGCGAAGGAAAGTGCAGTGTAACGCGGCCAGACCGCGCCCTGCCGTCTTATTTGGCGCGAAGGCTCTCGACGAGCTTGTCGAACCCGGGCTTGGCCGCGTCGATGGTCTTGTCGGGCCCCGTCAACTTGAAGAACGTGGAGCCACCCTCGGTCTGGACGATCGCGCCGAGCAGCGCCCACTTGGGTTTCGGCCCGGCCGGCGCAGCGCCCGGCATGCCTGATCCGGTGAAGGTGCCGCGGATCTCGACGACGGTCACCGAGAGCTCGCCGACCTTGCGATCCTGCCGCGCCGTCGTGTCGTCCTTGCCTCGCTCGAACTGCCCCGACCAGCGGTTGATGTTCTGATCGAGGCTGCCGCCGGCCTGCGACACGCTCATCTCGGCGTCCTCGGGATCCCCCTCGGCGCGCGGGATTTTGTAGGTCGCTTTGCGCATCGGGCTCGGGTTCTCGGCCTTCTGCCAGCCCTCGGGGACGTCGTAGGCGACGTCGGCGGGGCCTTTGCGTTGCGGGGCAGCAGCGTTGCCTGGAGGAGCGGCGCCCGGCGGGGCAGGCTCCGGGCGAGGCGTGGCCGCGCTCGGCGAGGGTTCGGGGGTCTTCTCGCAGGCGGCGAGGAGCGCGCCGAGCGTGAGAGCCGAGGCGAGGAATCGAAGGTGCTTTCCCATGGTGGCTAGTAGCCCTCCGTCTTGCAGATGATCTCGTTCATGATCTCGCGCGTGCCTCCGCCGATCGGGTAGAGGCGCGCGTCCCGGTAGAGCCGCTCGACGAGCGTCTCGCGCATGTAGCCGGCGCCGCCGAAGATCTGCACGGCCCCGTCGCAGACGAACGAGCACGCGTCCGTCGCGGTGTTTTTCGCCATCGCGGCGAGCCCCGTCACCATCTCGCCCCGAAGGTACCGCGCGACGCCGTCGTTCATGAGCGCGCGGGCAGAGGCGAGGCGCGTCGCCATGTCGGCGAGCTTGTGGCGCAGGACCTGGAAACCCATGATGGGTTTGCCGAAGGCGTGACGCTCGCGCGCGTATCGCACCGCTTCGTCGTAGGCGAGCTGGGCGATGGCCACGCAGTTGCCCGCGAGGAGGAGCCGCTCGACGGCGAAGTTCGTCATGATGGGGACGAACCCCGCGTTCTCCTCGCCGATGAGGTTCGTCCGCGGAACGCGGCAGCCGTCGAAGACGAGCTCGGCCGTGTCCGAGGCCCACCAGCCCATCTTCATGAGCTTCTTTCCGACGGCAAAACCCGGCGTGCCTCGCTCGATCACGAGCAGCGAGATCCCGCCGTGCCCCTCGCCGCCGGTGCGCACTGCCGTGGTCACGAAGTCCGCGCGGCAGCCCGACGTGATGAAGGTCTTCGCGCCGGTCACGACGTAGTGATCCCCGTCGAGCACGGCGCGCGTCGAGAGGGAGGCGACGTCGCTGCCGCCCCCGGGCTCGGTGATGGCGAGCGCGGCGATCTTCTGGCCCGCGAGTACGGGTGGAATGAAGCGTCTTTTCTGCTCCTCGGTGCCGAAATTCAAGATCGGCGGGAGCGCGATGGCGTGGCTGCCGAGCCCGGCCGCCGTGCCCACGGAGGTGCCGCAGACGATCATCTCCTCGCCCGCCGCGATCGCATGCAAGAGATCCCCGCCGGCTCCGCCGTAGGCCTCGGGGTACGAGACGCCGAGCAGGCCCGCGGCTCCGGCCTTCTCGTAGAGCTCGCGCGGAAACTCGTTCGCCTCCTCCCACCCATGAGCGAAAGGCGCGATCTCGCGGCGCGCGAACCGACGGATCTCCTCCCGCAGCCGGGCATGCTCGGAGGTTTCGTGGAGGGAGGGCAGGGATGTCACGGGGTGCGTCCGTTCCGGGCGAAGACATGCGGCGCACGAGCGAGATCGTACCTATCGCATGGGGATGTCGCGGGGTTTCGGGCGGGGTGCGTGGCGAGGTTTTTCAGGCTCCAGACCGGAGCCTCGTCAACCGCCTCAACCACCTCCGCCGGGCGCTGCGGCCGCCGCGCCTCCTGCAGGTTGCCCGCCCGGCGCAGCGGGCGGAGGTGCAGGAGCAGGCGGGGGTTCTGCCTTGATGGTGATCTCGTCGGGCCGCGTCAGGGACGAGCAGGCCGTCGCCGAGAGCGAAAGGCACACGACCGCGAGGGTCGCGAGGGATCGTCGGGAGAGCACGGGGCCATCCTACCACCCGGAGGGCCTCCGGATCCATCCTCCTTCGCCTTTCGCCCCCTTGCCGCGCCCCGCCCCGCTCGTGCTACCAAGGAGAGCGCATGGAACCCGCTTTTCGCCGCGCCTTCAACGCCGCCTTCACGCCGGAAACCTACTCGGACTACCTCGCGCGCCTCGAGCGAAGGATCGGTTCGAAGATCAACTACCGCGTGGCCGAGACGCCGCTCTTCATCCCCGACGGGCTGCGCAACTACCTCGCGCGCTCGGCGAACGAGATCGTGGAGCAGATCTCGCGCCCGCACGTGATCGAGACGATGAAGCGCGCGATCCCGGCGCACCTCGACACGCCGGGGATGGACCCCCTGCCGAACTGCGTGCAGGTGGACTTCGCGATCGTGCGCGGGCCGAGCGGAGAGCTCGAGGGCCGCGTGGTCGAGCTGCAAGCGTTCCCGTCGCTCTACGGAATGATGGTGCTGCAGAGCGAGGTGATGGCCGAGGTGATCCGCACGATGCCGGGGCTCGATCGGCAATGGTCGATCTACTTCAGTGGCCTCGATCGTGAGTCCTTCCTCACGCGTTTCCGCAAGACCGTGCTCGGGGACGAGGAGCCGGCGCACGTCGTGCTGCTCGACATCGATCCGCCGAACCAGAAGACCTACCCGGACTTCTTGGCCACCAAGGAGCTCGTGGGCGTCGACGCGGTCTGCCCGACGACGCTGGTACGCGAGGGTCGGAGGCTCTTCCGCAAGGTGGGCGGCAAGCTCGTGCAGGTGCGCCGCATCTACAACCGCGTGGTCTTCGACGAGCTCACGGCGCGCGGGATCGAGATGCCCTTCCGCTACACGGAGGAGCTCGACATCTCGTGGTGCTCGCATCCGAACTGGTACTGGACGTGGTCGAAGTACACGCTGCCGTACATCGATCATCCGGCAGTACCCCGCGCGCGGTACCTCTCGGACATCACGGAGATCCCGGAGGATCTCGAGCGGTACGTGCTGAAGCCTCTCTTCTCGTTCGCGGGCTCGGGCGTGAAGGTCGATCCGACGAAGGAGGACATCGCGGCGATCCCGGAGTCGGAGCGGCAAGGGTGGATCTTGCAGGAGAAGATCACGTACGAGCCCGCGCTCCCGATGCCCGACGGATCCGGCGTGAAGGGCGAGGTGCGGATGATGTTCCTGCGCGCGCCCGACGAGCCCACGCCCACGCTCGTGCTGAACCTGCCGCGGCTTTCACGCGGGAAGATGCTCGGCGTGGATCAGAACAAGGATCTGACGTGGGTCGGTGGGGCCGTCGGGCTCTGGCCCATCGACTGAGCGCGCGCGAAAACGCGACTCAAAACGGCCAGACGAGCCTGTACGGGAGCGCGAGGCGCCACGCGCCGAGAATGAGCGCTACCGTGGTGACGACGAGCGTGATCTGGAGCCATGGCCCGCGGGAAGGGCGCGTCTTGCGCAGGACGAGCGTCACGCCGAGCCCGACGAAGACACCGCCGAGAAAACCAAACAAATGGGCGCCGAGGTCGGACTGCGGGTTTGCCCCCAGCGCGCCGAGGAGCGCGAGGCCGCCGACGATGGGCGCCGCGATCTCCTGCATCGTGCGTCTCTGTCCCGCAGCGTGCTCCCGATCGAGCGCGAGCTGCGTGGCGGCCAGGATGCCGATCGCCCCGAAGACGGCCGTCGACGCGCCGATCGATCGATGCACGTCGCTGCCCATCGCGTGGTACGCGACCGCGTTCGCCACGTTGCCCAGCGTGCCCGCCGTGAGGATCGCGAGCGCGCCGCCGCCCGAGCCGAGCCTGCGTGCCGTGGCGGACGCGAAGATGGAGCCCGAGATGACGTTGCCGAGCACGTGTGACGAGTCCGCGTGCAACGTGAGCGCCGTGAGCGCGCGCCACGGCTCGGCGCCGAGGATGAGGTTGCTCTCGGCGCGGCCGCGCTGAAACCAGAAGGAGTTGTGCGCGACGGGGCCCGTGACCACGAAGAAGAGGGCGAGCGCGATGAAAAGCAGGGGCGCGACCATCGAGGGCGCGTGCCTGGGCCGTTCACGGACCTTCTGCGGCGGCCAGTCCCGATTTTCGGCTTCGTACCGGTCAATCGTGCTCGACGCGCGGTCATAGTCCTCGTCGCGCACGACGAGCACCCAGCCGCGGAACGTCCAGCGCACCATGTGCCAGAGCGACATCGACTGCAGGACGAGGGCCCAATCACGCGCTTTGCGCTCGTTCACCGGGCCCATGGCCGTCAAGCCGGGCAACGCGTCGACCGGAACGAGCCCGCCTTCCGTCGCGGGCGAGGTGGCCGCGCTGGACGAGGGCGAGGAGAGAAGGGACTGGGCCTGGGCCTGGGCGGCTCTTTCGCCTGCCTCGTCGTCGGGTTCGCTCACGATTCGAGGAACGTGCGGACGGGCATGGGAGCTGTCAACACGCCCGCCCTTTCCGTCGCCCCCGAACTTCCTTGTGCGCAGAGCCGACGCGTGGCACGGCATCGCGCGTGTCCACTGCCATCACGAACGGAGTCCGCGTCAACGTCACCACGGTGTACGTGCCGTCGCAATCCATGCCGAGCGCGAGGCGCTACGTGTTCGCCTACACGATACGTATCTCGAACGAGGGCAGCGAGGCCGCGCAGCTCCGAACGCGGCACTGGATCATCACGGACGGCAACGGCAAGGTCGAGGAAGTGCGAGGCGCGGGCGTCGTCGGCCAGCAGCCGATCCTCCGGCCGGGGGAGCATTTCGAGTACACGAGCGGCTGCGTCCTCGAGACGCCACGGGGCTCGATGCGCGGCACATACCAGATGCATCCCACGAGCGGGAAGGCCTCGTTCGACGCCGAGATCGCGTCGTTCACGCTCGCCATGCCGCATTCGCTGAACTGAAAAAGAAAACGGGGGCTCCTCCCGAAGGAAGAGCCCCCGCTTCGCGAGCCCTGCGCGCGTGGCGTCAGGCTTCGGCCACGTTCTCGTTTTTTTCGGTTTCCTTCGGCGCGCTCGGCTTGCTCTCCGCGGGCGGCGCCTCGTTCGGGAAGAACGCGAAGGCGAGGGCCCCGTCCTTCAAGTCGACCACGACCTTCCCGCCGTGCTCGAGCTCGCCGAAGAGGATCTCGTCGCCGAGCCGGGGCTTGAGCTCGCGCTCGATGACGCGGCCGAGCGGGCGCGCGCCGAAGGCCGGATCGTAGCCCTTCTCCGCGAAGTGGTTGCGCGCCGCATCGGTCACCTCGATCGTGACGCCCTTGTCTCCGACGAGCGCCTCGATCTCGCGGATGAACTTGTCGACGATGCTGCCCATGACGCTCGGATCGAGCGCCTTGAACATGATGCGCGCGTCGAGCCGGTTCCTGAACTCCGGGCTGAACACGTTCTTGTAGGCGCGATCGTCGTCGCCCACCGAGCCGCGCTCGCCGAAGCCGAGGCGCGTCTGCTGAAGCTCTCGCGCGCCGACGTTGCTCGTCATGATGAACACGACGTGCCGGAAAGAGCTCTTCTTGCCGTTGTTGTCGGTGAGTGTTCCGTGGTCCATCACCTGCAGGAGCACCTGGAAGATGTCCGGGTGCGCCTTCTCGATCTCGTCGAGCAGGAGCACGGCGTGCGGCGTCTTCGCGATGGCCTCGGTCAAGAGGCCGCCGCGATCGAAGCCGACGTAGCCGGGAGGCGCGCCGATGAGCCGGGAGACGGTGTGCCGCTCCTGGTACTCGCTCATGTCGAAGCGCAGGAACTCGATCCCCATGACCTTCGCGAGCTGCTTGGCGAGCTCGGTCTTGCCGACGCCCGTCGGGCCCGTGAAGAGGAACGAGCCGATGGGTTTTTCCGGGGAGCGAAGGCCCGCGCGCGAGAGCTTGATCGCGCTCGCGAGCTGCGAGACGGCCTCGGTTTGTCCGAAGACGACGCCCTCGAGCTCCTTCTGGAGATCTTTGAGTTGCGCCCGATCCGAGCTCGAGACCTGGCGCGGCGGGATCTGCGCCATCTTCGCGACGATGTGCTCCATGTCGGCGACGTCGACCGTGTAGCCTTCGCCGTGCGCGAGGCGCGCCGCGGCGCCGGCCTCGTCGAGCAGATCGATCGCCTTGTCGGGCAGGCGCCTGTCGCGCAGGTACCGGTCGCTGAGCTTCGCGGCGGCCTCGAGCGAGGCGTCCGTGAACGTGACCTTGTGGAACTCCTCGTAATGCTTGCGCAGGCCCATGAGGATGAGGCGCGTCTCGTCGACGGTGGGCTCGTTGACCTCGATGCGCTGGAAGCGCCGCGCGAGGGCGCTGTCGCGCTCGAGGTGCCCGCGGTACTCCTGGAAGGTGGTCGCGCCGATGCAACGCAGGCGGCCGGACGCGAGCGCGGGCTTCAAGAGGTTCGAGGCGTCCATCGTGCCGCCGCTCGCGGCGCCGGCGCCGATGATCGTGTGGATCTCGTCGATGAACAGGATCGCGCCCGGCTGCTTCTCGAGGGCCTTGAGCACGCCCTTCAGCCGGTTCTCGAAGTCGCCCCGGTATCGCGTGCCGGCGATGAGCGCGCCCATGTCGAGCGCGTAGATCGTCGCGC
>JANMGF010000404.1:0-3117 GCA_031374535.1 Polyangium sp. (in: bacteria) | reverse complement strand
CGCACCATGATCGGTTCCCTCGTGTCGCCTCGCGGGATCGCGGGCCACGGGTCGGTCGTACCACAGGCCGGCCGCCGGGGGACAAGCTCCTGCGGCGCGTTTCATGAGGTTCGCTATGATGCGCGTCTCATGACCTCCTTCCCTCAGGACCCTTCCGCCTCCCCCGAAGCCCCGTCCTCCGCACACGATCCCGTCCCCTCGCGCGTCCGCGTCGAGGATGACCGGACCGGCATGCATCCCGTCGTCCTGCGCCGCGCGTTCACCGATCACGTGCAGTTCTCGCGCGCACGAGACGTCGAGACGGCGACGAACTTCGACCGGTTCATCGCGCTCGCGCTCGCCGTGCGCGACAGGCTCGTGCAGCGGTGGTCGCAGACGCAGCGCACCTACTACGAGAAGGACGTCAAGCGCGCCTACTACCTCTCCGCCGAGTTCCTCCTCGGCCGCGCGCTTCAATCGAACCTCCAGGCCCTCGGCGTCGAGGACACCTACCGCGCGGTGCTCCGGGATCTCGGCATCGATCTCGACGACGTGATGGAGCAGGAGCACGACGCGGGCCTCGGCAACGGCGGCCTCGGGCGCCTGGCCGCGTGTATCCTCGAGTCGCTGGCGACGCTCGAGCTCCCCGGCCACGGCTACGGCATCCGCTACGAGTTCGGCATCTTCGAGCAGGCCATCCGCGGCGGCGCGCAGGTCGAGCGCGCCGACGAGTGGCTGCGTTTCGGCAACCCCTGGGAAATCGAGCGTCCCGAGTATGCCGTGACCGTCGGCTTCGGCGGCCGCACCGAGATGGTCCAGGACGGCCGCGGCGGCTTCCGTGTCCTCTGGCACCCGGCCGATCACGTGCTCGGCGTCCCCTACGACACGCCCATCGCCGGCCACCGCACGGGCACCGTGAACACGCTGCGCCTCTGGGCGGCCCGCGCCCACGAGGACTTCGACTTCAGCCTCTTCAACGCCGGCGACTACGTGAGCGCCGTGCAGCAGAAGAACGCCTCCGAGGTCATCTCCAAGGTCCTCTACCCGAACGACAACTTCGACAAGGGCAAGGAGCTACGGCTGCGGCAGGAGTACTTCTTCGTCGCCTGCTCCATCCACGACATCGTCTGGCGTTACCGGAAGACCCACGAGGACTTCTCGCACTTCGGCGACAAGGCCGCGATCCAGCTCAACGACACGCACCCCGCGATCGCCATCGCCGAGCTCATGCGTGTGCTCGTCGACGAGCACAGCCTCACCTGGGACGAGGCGTGGACGCAGACCGTGCGCTCCTTCGGCTACACGAACCACACGCTCTTGCCCGAGGCCCTCGAGCGCTGGCCCGTCGCGCTTTTCGAGCGCCTCTTGCCGCGCCACCTCGAGATCATCCAGGAGATCAACCGACGCCTCCTCCGCGAGGTGACCGTCGCCTTCCCCTACGATCAGAGCCGATCCCAGCGCATGAGTATCTTCGAGGAGGGGTCCGAGCGGATGGTCCGCATGGCGCACCTCGCCGTCGTCGGATCCCACTCGATCAACGGCGTCGCCAAGCTCCACAGCGAGCTCGTGCAGACCTCGCTCTTCCGCGACTTCCACGATCTCTGGCCCGAGCGCTTCAGCAACAAGACCAACGGCGTCACGCCGCGCCGCTGGCTCTTCGCCTGCAATCCCAGGCTCTCCCAGCTCATCGCCTCCCGCATCGGGCCCCGCTTCGTCACCGAGCTCGAGCGCCTCGCCGACCTCGAGCCCGCAGCCGACGATCCGGCCTTCCTCGCGGAGCTCCGCGCGATCAAGCGCGAAAACAAGGAGGCGCTCGCCCGCATCGTCAAGCGGGATCTCGGCTTCGACGTGGACATCCGCTCGATCTTCGACGTCCAGATCAAGCGCCTGCACGAGTACAAGCGCCAGCTCCTCAACGCGATCCACATCGTCACGTTGTACCTGCGGGCCAAGCGCGGCGAGCGCGTGCACCCGCGCATGTTCGTCTTCGGCGCGAAGGCGGCGCCCGGCTACCGGCAGGCCAAGCTCATCATCCGGCTCATCCACGCCATCGCGTCCGTCGTGAACGCCGACACCCGCGTCCCCGAGCTCAAGGTCGCCTTCCTGCCGAACTACCGCGTCTCGCTCGCCGAGAAGATCATCCCCGCGGCCGACCTGTCCGAGCAGATCTCGACGGCCGGCATGGAAGCGTCCGGGACCGGAAACATGAAGCTCGCCATGAACGGCGCGCTCACGATCGGCACGTACGACGGCGCCAACATCGAGATCCGCGAGGCCGTCGGCGCTGAAAACTTCTTTCTCTTTGGCCTCACGGCCGAGGAGGTCCTTGCAAGACACGCGGCGCGTGTGCCCGGTCGCGCCGCCTACCAGGCCGATCCCGAGCTCCGGGAGGCGATCGATTTCATCGCTTCCGGCTTCTTTTCCCCCGAGGAGCCCGACGTCTTCCGCCCGCTCGTCGACGAGCTGCTCGGCCCCGACCGTTACCTCGTGATGAGCGACTTCCGCGCCTACGCCGACGCCCAGAAGGCCGTCGAGCGCGCGTTCCTCGACGAGGAGGGCTGGTCGCGCAAAGCCGCGCTCAACATCGCCCGCGTCGGCAGCTTCTCGTCGGACCGCACCGTGCGCGAATACGCCAATGAAATCTGGGGGATCGAGCCTTGCCCCATCGAGCTCGCCCCCGAGGAAGGCGGCGGCGAGTAGCGCCTCCCCGCCTGCTGCCGCTTCGACCCGAGCGGCAAGATCCGGCGCGTCGCTCCTGGACCGTGGACGGCGGCGCGCCGGTCCCTGGCTTGCTATCCTGAACGGCCCCCCCAGACGTATGCCGAACGATCCGCCGAAACGAGAGGACCACGAGGGAGACCTCGCGACCCAGAAGAAGAGCCGGGTCGAAAAGGTCCGCCGCTACAAGGTTGTCCTCCACAACGACAACTACACGACGATGGAATTCGTGATCCTCGTCTTGATGAAATTCTTTCACAAGACGGAGACCGAAGCGACGCACATCATGCTCAGCGTGCACCACAAGGGCAGCGGCGTCCACGATCGCCACCAACGCCAAAAACACCCAGAACGCGGTCATGTGCCCGGGCTCCTGGATTTGGATTGAATGTCGCCCACCATCCGCTCCAGCTCCGCACA
>JANMGF010000401.1:0-8618 GCA_031374535.1 Polyangium sp. (in: bacteria) | reverse complement strand
CTCGATATCCTGGAGCGGCTGGAATCGATCCCGGGGATGGTCGTCGTGGAGCAGGTCTCCGCCTTCGAAGGGTACCGTTACTTCGTGATGGAGTACGAGCAACCCGCGGATCACGACGCGATGGGCGGGCAAACGTTCCCGCAGCGGATGGTCCTGCACCACAAGGACGAGGCGGCGCCGTTCATTCTGGGCACGTCGGGGTATTTTGTGAGCACCACGCGGCAAAGAATCCGGGAGCCGGCCGCGCTCCTCGGGGCAAACCAGCTCTTCGTCGAGCAGCGATTTTTCACGCCTTCGAGGCCGGAGCCGGCGGACTGGTCGAAGCTCACGATCGAGCAAGCCGCCGCGGATCACCACCGCATCACCATGGCGCTCCGGCCCATGTACACGGGCAAGTGGGTTTCGAGCGGCGTGAGCAAGGGTGGGATGACGTCCGTATATCATCGGCGGTTTTTCCCGGACGACGTCGACGGAACGATCGCGTACGTCGCGCCGCATAGCTTCGGGACGTCGGACGCTAGATACCTCGATTTCGTGGCGGGGCTCGGGGATCCGACGTGCCAGGAGGCGCTGCGGAATTTTCAGCGCGAGGTGCTGCTGAGGCGCCCGGCGATGCTCGCACGGATGGACGCGCAGGCCACGGCCGGCGGGTACGGCTACGAGCTTCTCGGGCGGGAGCAGGCGCTCGAGGTCGCGGTGCTCGAGCTCCCGTTCACGTTCTGGCAATACAACGACGCGAGCCTTTGCCCGGACGTCCCCCTCGGGGCGGCGACCGACGACGAGGTGTGGGCGTTTCTGGAAGAGATCGACTCGCCGAATCTATGGGCGGATCCAGGCTTTCTCGCGTTCGAGCCCTACTACTGGCAAGCCGCCACGGAGCTCGGATACCCGGGGCTCGAGGAGGGATACCTCGCGGATTTGCTGAAGTACCCTGGCATCGACGTGCCCGAGACGTTCATCACCGTGGAGCCGGGCAAAGTGCCGGTCTTCGATGCATCGGCGATGCAGGACGTGTCCGCGTGGCTCGCCACGGAGGGAGAGCGGCTTCTTTTCGTGTACGGGGACGGCGATCCCTACACCGCGGCGGCCTTCGAGATCGGGGGGGCGAAGGACACGTTTCGGTTCTTCGCGCCCGGGAAAAACCATTCTGCTGCGATTGTCGACCTGATGGATCCGGATCGGGCGGCTGCGTTATCCGCGCTCGAAGCGTGGACGGGCGTCACGCCGATCCTGCCGCCGGGAGTGCCGATCGAAATGCGGCGTTCCCGGCGTGATCCCGATTGAGGGCGATCAGTCCGCCGTGGGCAATTTGAGGGCGCCGGCGCCGAGCTCGACGAAGCGGGTCTTGGGGAAGGCCTTCGCGCACGTCTCGAGCTGCCAGTCCCCCTTGAAGAGGACGACGGGCTGGCCGTGGACGTCGAGCGCGCCATACCCGTAGAGCTGCGATTCGAGCTCCGCGAGGGGCACGGGCTCGCCCTCGACCCAGCGGGCAATGCTCCACGAGAGCCGCTCGATACGCACGTCGGCGCCGTATTCATTGAGGAGGCGGTGCTTGACGACGTCGAACTGGAGCTCGCCGACGGCGCCGAGGATGGACTCGCCCTCGCGGCCCTCCGGCGGACGGAAGAGCTGCACGCTGCCCTCCTGCGCGAGCTGCTCGAGGCCCTTCTTGAGCTGCTTGCGTTTCATCGGGTCGATCATCATGACGCGGCCGAAATGCTCGGGCGGGAACTGCGGCAGCGGCGCATACTTGAGGTTCGCCCCGTCGGTGAGCGTGTCGCCGATGAGAAAGATGCCGGGATCGAAGACGCCGATGATGTCCCCCGCGAACCCGTCGTCGACGACCGTGCGCTCCTGCGCGAGGAATTGCACGGGGTTCGTGAGGCGAATGTCGCGGTCGAGCCGGACATGCCGGACCTTCATGCCGCGCTCGTACTTGCCGGAGCAGACGCGGAGGAAGGCAATACGGTCGCGGTGGGCGCGATCCATGTTTGCCTGGATCTTGAAGACGAACGCGGTGAATCGCTCGTCGTCGGGGGCGATCGCGCCTTTGTCGCTCTTGCGCGCGGCGGGCCTGGGCATCATCTCGACGAAGGAATCGAGGAGCTGCGGGAGGCCGAAATTGGTCAATGCGCTGCCGAAAAACATGGGCGTGACCTCGCCGCGCGCGAGCTTGCCCGTGTCGAGCGCGTCGCCGGCCGCGTCGAGCAGCTCGATGTCCTCGCGGAGCTGCCGGACGCCCTCTTCTTCGACGGCCTCGGAGAGGCTCGGGGCCATGAGGTCGTGCGCCTGCATGGGGGCCATCTCGGCGCCGTGCGCGACCTGCTGGAAGAGATACACCTGCCGCGTGAGGCGGTGATAAACGCCCTTGAACTGGCCACGGACGCTGATGGGCCAGGTGATCGGATAGACGCCGATGCCGAGCACCTCCTCGACCTCGCCGATGAGCTCGAACGGGTCGCGGCCGGGGCGATCGAGCTTGTTGACGAAGCTGAAGATGGGCATCGAGCGGAGCTTGCAGACGCGGAAGAGCTTCTTCGTCTGCGCCTCGACGCCCTTGGCGCAGTCGAGCAGCATGATGGCCGCGTCGGTGGCCATGAGGGCGCGGTAGGTGTCCTCGCTGAAGTCGGCGTGGCCAGGGGTGTCGACGAGCGAAAGCAAGCGCCCCTTGTACGGGAACTGGAGGACGCTCGACTGGATGGAGATGCCGCGCTCACGCTCCATCTCCATCCAGTCGCTGACGGCGTGCGCACGCGCGCGCTTGGCCTTGACCGCACCCGCGAGCTGGATGGCCCCGCCGTAAAGCAGGAGCTTCTCGGTGAGCGTGGTCTTGCCCGCGTCGGGGTGGGAGATGATGGCGAAGGTCTTGCGGCGCGTGATCTCGCGCTGGAGGAGATGAGGGTCGGACACGGCGGCGCGCAAGGTAGCACTTCGTTCGACGTTGGGGGCCACGCTCGAACGAGCCGACGAGCACGCCTGGCGACCGCCACCCGGCGCCAGGGCGGCGCCACCCTCGGGGCCCGCGGATCGCGCGGGAATCCGGCCGGTTCTCGGGTGGCACGAGGCTCGCTCAGGGGCCCCGCGTGCAAGCGACCGAGCGAAGGGCCAGGCGCGAAACGGCGGGGGCCGACGACATCGATCTGATCCTGCGCCACGTCTCGCGGAAGCTGCCGCATGCGGTCGCGCGGGCACTGCTGCGCTGCGACGAACCCATCGAGCCCCTCGAATGGGTCGACACCCAGGTGACGTCCCGGCAGCGGCGTCTGGATCGAGCGCTCCTCGTGAAGGTGGCGCGGGGAAAACGCCTGCTCCACGTGGAATGGGCCCAGAGCATGACGCGGGACGTCTCGTGGCGCATTTTCGAGTACAATACGCTGACCGCGCTGGCCCTGGGGGATGAGGCGCGCGCGCGGCCCGGGAAAAACCCGGGGGAGGCGGTGCCGCGCATCGAGAGCGTGCTCGTGCTCCTCGCAGGCCGAAATGAGCCATGGCCCGAGGAGGGTATTTACCGAACCTCGCCAGATGATCGGCCGTTTTCCGGGGTATCGTTCCGGGTGGAGCCGGTCTATCAGCAGACCGTGGCCGAGCTCGTACGACGAGCCACCGAGCAACGAAGTCCGTTCTGGCTGATCTTCGCGCCCCTGGCGAGGGACGTCGATGGGGACAAACTGGCGCAGGTGGTGGAAGTTCTGCGCGCGCAGAGCTCGCCTCCGGAGTTCGAAGAGCTCTCGGTGGCCATGGCCGTGCTTGCGGAGACAAACCGTCGTGTTCCGGGGCTACGGGATGTGGTAACCTCTCTCGTGTCGAGGGGTCTGGTCATGCAAAACTGGTTCTACAGGGAAGGGCGTAAGGACGGCCGCAAAGAGGGACGCCAGCAGGGGCAACGTGAGGCCCTCGCGCACCAGTTCGAACGGCGGCTCGGGCGGCCGTTGACCACGTCCGAACGACGCGTTCTGGCAAGCCGACTCGCGAAGCTCGGTGCGGTGCGGGTGGGCGACGTGGTGCTCGATCGGTCGCCGGAAGAGCTTGCCCTGTGGCTGTCCCCCAAGGAAGACTGACCAGCGCTAAGCGCTCGGCACGTCCACGAAGCTCGCGCGTTTGCCCACGAGCTACGCGCGCGCCTCGGCCTCGTCTTGGCCATGGAAGAAAAACCGATCCCGGGAGCCGTGCCCACCGATTCACTCCCCGACTTCGTCACGCGGGCGGAGTTTACGCTGGATCCTACGTCGCCGCAGGAGAGAAAAGGCGGCGAGCGAGAGGAGCGCCGGCGACCCGCCCGAGGCCGAGTCCGTCATGCGGCAGCCGCAGCCGTCGTCAGCGAGGATCGGGCCCGGAGGACGATCGCCGCCGGATCCAGCCGCGCCGCCCATTCCACCCATTCCACCGAAGCCTGCGCTGCCGCCTCCGCCGCCGCTTCCGCCGCCGCTTCCGCCTCCGCCTCCGCCTCCGCTTCCGCCTCCGCCTCCGCCTCCGCTTCCGCCTCCGCCTCCGCCTCCGCCTCCGCCTCCGCCGCCTCCGCCTCCTCCGCCCATTCCGCCGGCCCCAGCGCCCCCCATTCCCCCGGCTCCGCCTCCGCCCTCGGACACGATCCGCGCCCGGACGCGAATTCGATTTGTCGCGGCGTCCGGAATTCCATAGGCGACGAGCGTTGTTCCCGCCGGACCCGCGTTTGCAATCGACGGGGTCTCGTCCACCGGTGAATTGCTGATCACGAAGGGCCCATCCACGGGCGTGCCATCGGCAAGCAGGCGGAGCCCGGCGATGTCGTGCGGGCCGGCCGAGGTGGTCGAATACGTGACGACGTGGCTCTGTCCGTCGAAGGTCACGGACGGGGCTCGCTCGGCGTCCGGCGTCGCCACGAGAACGAGGCCGCTCGGGTCGAGCACCAACCCCGTCGAGGTGACGCGGGATGCCTGGATATCCGGGGCCGTGGGCGCGCGCTCGTCCGACCAGACGACCAGAAAATCCTGGCCGTCGGAGGTGACGGCAGGGGACGTCTGCGCGTTCGGAGCGATCGAGATGGGAATGCCCGCAGCTTCGAGGACCGCGCCGCTGCTCGGGTCGATCCGGAAGCCAACCACGTCACCCTTGTTGTCGTTGCGGTAATCGGTGGCGACGGCGAGGAATACCATTCCGTTCGAGGCCATGTCCGATACGAACTGGGAGCCGGGCGCCGTGGTGATCGGAAAACCCTGGGGATCCTGCACCGCACCAAAGGGCGAGACGCGGGCGCCATAAATGTCCCACGCCGTGGCGGAGTTTCGATCGTCGAGCCAGGCGACGAGCCAGACATTCCCCGTGGACGCGACAGAGGGCGTCTGCTGGGACGAAGTGCCAGTCGCGACCGGAAATCCGCCTGGATCGAGCACGACGCCGGCAGGGCTCACGCGCGCCGCGTAGACGTCGGATTGGTTCTGGGTATTGCGGCGGTCGGTCCAGACGACGAGGTGGTTTTTCCCGTCGAACGCGACGCGGGGCTCGGATACGGGGCCCTCGCCGGCGACGACGAGGATCGCCGAGGCATCGAGGACCTCACCCGCGGGGCTCACGCGCACGCAGGCGACGACGCTGCCCGATTGCCTGGAATCCGCCCAGACGACGAGCCAATTCGTCCCGTCGAACGAGGCCCGACCGACGTGTTCTTCGTTCGGCGCCGCGGAGAGGAGCGCCGCATTCGCGTCGACGAGGGTGCCGCCCGCCGCGACACGCGCGCCGTACACGTCACGATTGTCGCCGTCGGCGTCCCAGACGGCGAGGGTATGGGCCGCGCCCGGAGCAAGCGCGACGGAGAGCTCGTCGGATCCACCCTTCGCCACCACGAATCCAGCGGGATCGAGGAGGGCTCCCTGGGAATCGATACGGGCGCCGTAGAGGTCGTACGTCGCGAAGCTCCGGAAGTCCTCCCATGTGGCGACGAAATGGACGCCGTCCCAGGCGAGCGCCGGGTATCGCTGGGAGCCCGCGGCGGCGGAGACGAGCAGGCCGGCGGGATCGAGGACGATGCCGGAAGAATCGAGGCGCGCGCCGTAGATGTCGTACGAGCTGCCGCTGCGGTAATCACGCCACACGAGCATCGAGCCTTCGCCATGGCCGGCGACGGCCGGGTACATCTGGCTCTGCGCGGCCGCGGATACGGCGATGCCCGAAGGGTCGAGGACGGCGCCCGCAGGGCTCACGCGCGCGGCGTAAACGTCCTGGTTCGTGCCGCTGCGATAGTCCTGCCAGCCGACGACGAAGCTCGCGCCGTCCCAGGCGACGGAAGGGCGGGTCTGCTCGTTCGTCGCGGAGGAGACCTGCATGCCGAGGGGGTCGAGCAAGACGCCGTTCGAGAGGAGGCGCGCGGCGAAAATGTCGTTCGAGGTGCCATTGCGGAGATCCTCCCAGGCGACGAGGACACGGCCGCCGCCCGCGGCGAGGGCCGGGGAGCGTTGCGCATTGGCCGCACCGGCGACGAGAAACGATTCGCCGAGCGGTGCGCCCCAAGGGCCGAAGCGCCTCGCGCGGATGTCCCAGCCGGCCGCGTCACCCGCGCCGTTTTCCCAGGCGACGACCCAGCTCGTGCCGTCCCAGACCGCCGCCGGGGCGAGGTTGTATTGGGTGGGCGGCTCGATCTCGAACCCAAGGGGATCGAGCGGGGCGCCCGAAGGTCCCACGAGGACGCCGCGGAGGCCCGAGGACCCGACCGCGTGCTGCTCCCAGACGACGAGCCAGTTCGTGCCGTCGTAGGCGACCGCGGGAGCCGTCTGTTTGCCGGCGGAAGGGCCATACACCGGGGCATCGAGCGCGATTGCCGGGGAGACGATCCGGGCCCCGTTTTGCGGGTCCTCACGGAGGCCCGTGCCTGCGCAAACGAAGGCGAACAGCAGAAAGCCCAGCCCACGGGCGGTGGGAAGGAAGCGCGGACGTGCCATGGCGGCAGGATACGATCGTCAGCGAGGTCGTTCGAGCGAGAACGTGACCGTGACGCCGACGGGATCGGCGCTCGGCGCTCCCACGGCGCGGTTCTTCAGGAGCAACCGCACGCAGGCCGCGGCCTCGTCGGTGACGCCCTTCTGCGTTTCGACCTCGACGCCCTCGGCACGCCCGCGCGCCCGCACGAGGAAGGTGACCTTGAGCGTGCCTTTCGCCGACTTGAGCCCGCCATGGTCGGCGATACACTTGGCGATACCCTCGAGCTCGCCATTGACGAATTTTTCGGCGCGAGGCACCTCGCCGCCCTCGAACTTGGGCGCGGCGACGGTGACAATGGGCGGCGGCCCCGGCTTCGGCTCTTCCGCCTTCGGAGGCGGAGGCGGAGGCGGCGGAGGCGGCGGCGGCGGCGGCGGCGCTGCGTCCGGCCCGGGACCCGCGTCGGGCGCAGGGGGTTCGGGTTGTGGGGACGGCGGGAGCCATCCGGCATCACGCTCGTCGGGTCGCAAGCAACGCACGAATCCACGGTGGGGATCTTCGAGCGCGCCATGGGGGCATTTCGACGGGTCGCCGACGTCGTCGCTCTTTTGCGCGAGCGGGTCCGCCTCTGTGTCCATGGAGGACGCGGCGTGGCTTCGCCCGACCGGATCGGCGTCCGGCAGGGCCGCGCCACAGGCTCCCACCGAGGCGAGGCCGAGCAGGGCCGCGGTCGCCGCGCGGAACAGGGTCGAATGCGGGCTCATCACGCGGGAACCTAGCGTCGGAGGGGCGGGAGGGCCAGAAAACGGCGGCGGGGTCTTGATCCTCGAGCGGGAGGAGGAGGCCATTGCTGAAGGTATTCCAAGCGCCACCCCGGACCCTCCCAGCCACGCCTCGGCGCTTCGCCAAGCACCCCCCAGACCCCTCGGACCCACGCCTCCGCGCTTCCCCAAGCACCCCTCGGACCCCTCGGACCCACGCTTCGGCGCTTCCCCAAGCACCCCCCAGACCCCTCGGACCCACGCCTCGGCGCTTCCCCAAGCACGCAGCGGCTACTTCCCCAGCGCCTCCGCCCGATTCACGATCCTCGGCGTGATGAAAATCACGAGCTCGCTGCGGCTGTCGCTCGACCTTCGGCGCTGGAACAGCACGCCGAGGATCGGGATGTCGCCGAGGACGGGGACCTGATCGAGGTTTCGACCGGTGTTGCGCGTGAAGATGCCGCCGATGACCGCCGTGTGGCCGTCCATGATGAGCAGATCGGTCTCGGCCTCGCGCTTCAGGATGGTGGGATCGCCTCGGGCCGAGGTCTGGTTGAAGTCGGGCTCGTCGCGGTTGATCTTGACGTGCATGGCGACGCTGCCGTCGCTCGTGACGTGGGGCTTGACGAGGAGCTGGAGCTTGGCCTCCTGGAACGTCGTCTGCACGCCCTGCGCGCTGATCTGCGAGAAGGGGATGAGCGTGCCCTGGCTGATGCGCGCCTCGCGGTTGTCGAGCGTGAGGATACGAGGGCTCGAGACGATACGCAGAAGGCCACTCGCCTCGGCCGCCGAGAGACGGACGGCGAGGTTCACGGTGTTGTCGATGGCGCCGAGCGTGAAGCCAAGCGCGCCGCCGATGCCGGTGCCCGTGACGGCCGGCAGGTTGACCGCGAAGTTCGGGTTCTGGACGGTGTTCTGGAACGGAGAGAGGCCGCCGGTGGGCGAGGCCTGATCGCTGGCGCCGCCCGT